>VFKK01000163.1 GCA_009885605.1 Cyclobacteriaceae bacterium
TCGGGGACATTTCTTTCACTTCATATGATAAATCATTGATTACCACGCTGACCTTTAGGCCATCCAGCGTCATATCACCTCCTATAACTAAAAAATCTATAATTACTTCATTCCCATTATCAAACAATTGACCATTCCTGGGAAAATTGAGAGCCAAATAAGGCTCAGCCGAATAGGGAAAAGGTCGTGATTGCCCAACCTGAAAGTCCCTATCTACATAATTCCCAAAATTTTTAAGAGCCAGACCATCCTCGCCCACCAGATAAGCCACGATTCTATAACTGCCAATAGTCAATTCCCTTTGGAAAATCGGAGAGCCAAAACCAACGGGATCGCTTCCATTCAGGATATTGAAAAGTTTAAAATCCTGATTTCCTCCCAAATCATAAGGAAAATTTTTGATATTGAACTCAAACGGAACCTTCCCTGGCTTGAAAACCTGATTACCCAAAGGAGTGTAAAGTTCCAGAATGGCATCCGGTATCTGCGAAGAATCCGCGGATTGATAAAAAGTTACTTTGAGTAAATTCCTGGATTGGGAAATGGAATCGCCTATAGAAATAACATTTTCTTCTTTGAGACCCTTTTTATCTGAGCTGCAGGAAATAGTAATAAGAGCTGTAAAAAAGAGTAATCCGAGGAATTTATTCATACTGCAGTAATTTGAGACTAAAGATATTTAATTTTAAGAGGAATTAAGACCAATCAGTTTACCCCAAATTATAATGGAAATTTTATTCGATGAGATCCCAAGCCTTGACCTGGCTGAATTCACAGCCGGAACACCGGCACAAAAAGCTGAGTTCGTACAAAAACTAGGAGATGCTTACCAAAATATTGGATTCGTAGCCATCAAAAACCATGGACTTGCCAAAGAACTTCAGGATAGATTATATAATTCTATCAAGTCTTTTTTTTCTCTGCCTGACGAAATAAAAACAAAGTATGAAAAGCCTGAAATCGGTTTCCAACGCGGATACACCGGAAAAGGAAAAGAGCATGCAAAGGGTCGAAACACGGGTGATTTGAAAGAATTTTATCACGTAGGTCAGGAACTTTCCTTAATTCCCGATTCAGACCCAATTAAGTCAGAGTATCCGGAGAACCTTTGGCCTTCGGAGATAAAACAGTTTAAAAACGATGCAATCGAAGCGTACCAAACTTTGGAAAAAGCAGGAAAAGCGATGCTTCATGCCATTGCCATATTTATGGAGCTTCCCGAAGATTACTTCGATGACAAAATTGTGCATGGTAACTCCATCTTAAGACAGATTCATTACTTCCCAATCGAAAATCCGGATGCAGTGTCAGCAGACGCAGTGAGAGCAGCAGAGCATGGCGATATCAACCTGATCACACTTCTTATGGGAGCAAGTGCAGACGGACTTCAGGTGCTTCGAAAAGATGGAAAGTGGATTCCCATCACAGCACTTCCGGATCAATTGGTGGTCAATGTGGGCGATATGCTCGAACGACTGACAAATAAAAAACTCAAGTCAACCATCCATCGCGTCGTGAATCCTCCTAGAGAAATGATGCATACCAGCAGATATTCGATTCCATTCTTCATGCATCCACGATCAGAAATGGATCTGACATGTCTGGAAAATTGCATTGACGCGACTCATCCAAAACAATTTGAAGATGTCACGGCAGGGGAATTCCTTGAGGAGAGACTTCGTGAACTTGGACTCAGAAAATAAGTAATGTCGGTCAAGAAGGTACGATACTACCTTTTTCTGAAGGACATTCTGGTTCTTTCCTTGACTGCTTTTGGTGGCCCGCAAGCGTTCCTTGCAATGCTATTGGAGCGGATGGTGAAGAAACGAAATTATGTTTCTGAGAATGAACTCTGGGAGCTGAATGCACTTTGCAACATGCTCCCGGGTCCTGCTTCCACCCAATTAATTTCTGCGATTGGATATAGAGTCGGAGGACCCAATTTAGCTTATCTGGCACTGATCGTCTGGATCCTTCCTGCCACTCTGATCATGATAGGTGCTGCTATTCTTATAGATTTTTTGCAAGAAAATACCCCCGGCGCACTCAACTTTGCAAAATTCATCCAGCCGATGGCCATCGGTTTTATCATTTTTGCTGCACAAAAAACCATCGGAAAAATGGTTCAGAGTACCGAGGCGATGGTCCTGGTGTTGATCTCCACTTTCGTTTCTTTCTTCTACAGCTCACCATACGTCTTTCCAGTTCTCTTGGTAATCGGAGGTTTGAGCACCTCCATCAAATACGAGAAACAGCCCAAATTTGAGCGAGATGTTCCGCTCAAGATTCAGTGGTCCAACTTTTATCTTTGGGGCGGCGTATTGGTCCTTGCTGCCGGTCTTGGTGCTGTCACTCAATACCAACCCGTTAAGCTTTTCGAAAATTTCTATCGTAACGGAAGTATGATCTTTGGAGGAGGGCAAGTACTTGTCCCTTATTTATACACCGAATTCGTTGACTTCAAGCATTACCTGACTTCTGAGGAATTCCTGACGGGATATGCCATCTCACAAGGTATTCCCGGCCCTACTTTCAGCATTTCTTCCTATGTAGGAGCATTATCCATGAGGGAATTCGGCACAGCCGGATTCTTCATGGGCGGAATCATAGCGGCTGCAGGTATTTTTCTTCCCGGCATATTTCTGATTTTCTTTGTGATCAGATTCTGGGACGAATTAAAAAAATATCGCCCTGTCAGAGCAGCTTTGGAAGGAATCAATGCTGTATCCTGCGGGATGCTCATTGCTGCAGCTTACCTGCTTTTTGAGCCTCTGGAGGCCAATTTCCTGAACATAATTTTTATTCTGGCCACATATTCCCTCTTACAATTCACCAAAATTTCTTCACCGATCATCATCGCGGGTGGTGTGATTTTAGGAATTTTACACAACTACTTTTTTTTATAGAGGAGCTTTTAAAACTGTTAGGCCGGATTCGGGAACAAGTATATACACAACTGCGTTTTAAAAATTAAATTCATTCCCTATATTTCATAAATGCAGGCCTACGAATTCATTAATAATCTAATCCCACCGCTCAAACTGACCGACAAAACCGGTATGGCACTGGCTTGGATGGAAGAAATTCGCACCAATGTATTGCCAGTAGTGGATCAGGGAAAATTCCTCGGTCTGATTCGGGATGAATTAATTTTTGATCTCAATAACCCGTCGAAATTGATCTCAGAAGTCGAACTTGCGAATTCCGCTTGCTGGGTGTATTCAGACAAGCATATTTACGATGTCTTGAGAGTAGGCGCTGAGCAGCATTCTAATCTGGTGGCAGTCCTGGATCGTGATAAGAATTTCATCGGGGTAGTCACTATGGAAGATTCCATTGCGGCTTTTGCAGACAGTCTTTCTATTCAATCACAAGGAAGTGTGTTGATTATGTCTTTGAATATGACTGACTACAGTTTGGCAGAGATTGCAAGAATAATAGAATCGGAGAATACAAAGGTCTTGAGTTCATTCCTCACGAGTGATCCGCTTGATGATTCCAAAATAAAGCTGACTTTAAAGCTCGACAAACCTGAACTCCGACACATCAAAGCAACATTAGAACGATTTGGCTTCAAGATTTTGGATCATTATCAAGAAGAATCAGGAGTGAGCGGCGAGGAAGACAGAATCGGAAACTTGCTGCGATTTTTAGATATTTGAGGCATGAAGGTAGCCCTGCATGGCCTTACGCTGAAAGCGGAGTTTTTTATTTATATCCAGGTTTTGTTCTCAGAACTGGAAAAGAATCAAATCGAAATATTTGTCACGGAGGAGTTTGACCGACAACTCAAAATGAGTGGAAACAAGTCACTCCATTACCGGGTTTTGGAAAACAGGAAAGAAATCAAGTCTATGGATTTCATGATTTCTATTGGCGGTGACGGAACTTTACTGGATGCAGTGTGTGTGGTCGGCGATTTGGAAATCCCAATTCTTGGATTGAATACAGGAAGACTGGGCTTTTTGGCCACTGTCGCAAAAGAAAACATTGAGGATGCTATTAAAAATCTCGCAATAGGAAATTACCAAATTGAATCCAGGATTCTCATTTCACTTCATTGCAAACGCAGATTATTCAACGGGATCAATTTCGGATTGAATGAGTTCACCATCCATAAAAGAGATACTTCCTCAATGATCACAGTTCATACGTACATCGATGGAAAATACCTAAATAGTTACTGGGCTGATGGATTAATCGTCTCAACCCCCACCGGTTCCACAGGCTATTCTTTGAGTTGCGGAGGTCCGTTGATCACTCCCGGAGCAAAAAATCTTGTGATCACACCTGTAAGTCCACATAATCTTAATGTAAGACCAATAATCGTTTCAGATGAGAGTGAGATTAGCTTTGAAATTGAGGGACGATCAGAGAAGTTTCTTATTTCACTCGATTCCAGATCCACTTCAATTTCTTCAGATTTGAAGTTAACAGTGAAAAAGGCCCCGTTTTGTGCAAAATTGGTCAAATTACCACACTATCATTTTTTCGATACCCTAAGGCAAAAGCTTAACTGGGGATTGGATATGAGGAATTGATTTGACCGATAAATGGCTAAATTTACATCTCTTAAGCTTAACAATTATTAACCCGGTAAATACGAAGTGGCGTTTTTTAAACGTTAGGTACTTCATAACTTGCATCGTCTTGAAAAAGGTCAATTTTCAGATTTTCAGTCACTTATTAGTTTTACTTGTGCTTTTCATCGGAATCAACTCTGAAGTAAAAGCGCAGAAATACGAAATCGGAGGCGGAATCGGGGTAGCAACCTACACCGGGGACATTATCAGAAAAATAGACCTGGGCCAACTTGGCCCCCAAGTCACGTTCTTTGGCAAGAGAAATTTTGACAATGTGTGGACCCTTAGGGTTGGCATTAGCTCGGCGATTTTAGAAGCGGATGATGAAATTAACCCTATTGATATTTCTGCCCAAATCAGAGATGCTCAATTCAAAGGTGGAATCATTGAGGGAGCTGCTGTAATGGAATTTAACTTTCTCGATTTCCTGAGAAACGATTCTGAATTCCGCTTCTCCCCCTATGCATTTTTCGGTTTAGGGTTCACCTATATGACGTTCAAAGGGAGACCCACTGCCACAAAAAATGAAGAGGCTGATTATTACCAACTCTTTTCACCGGTAATTCCTTTTGGTGGAGGAGTGAAATACAGGTTAAATGATCGTTGGACGCTTGCAGCAGAATTAGGTTTCAGGCCAACGATGACCGACTATTTAGATAAAATTGACAGTCAGCAGCCGCCGCTTCCAAGATTTTATGATCCTTCAAATCCAGATCAGCCTTATGGGGTCAATTATGGAAATCCAAATGATAAAGATTGGTATTACTTTTTAGGCCTTACTTTAAGCTATACCTTTGCCAGTACGCAATGCTATGCCTATTAATTAATTGAATCATAGGGTTAATTATTGGAAAAGAAATAGCATTTTTGTACCTCCAAAAAAGTGAGGTATTCGGAAAATACTGGAATGAAGGACGCATTAGACCGAGAAAGAATCCCCCGACATATTGCAATTATCATGGACGGCAATGGCCGATGGGCCAAGAAGAAAGGCGCCATGAGAATATTTGGTCACAGACATGCTATTCAGGCTGTTAAAGACGCCATCGAAGGTGCTGAAAACCTCGGAGTGGAATACCTGACTCTATTTTCCTTCTCAACGGAGAATTGGTCAAGACCACAAGAAGAAGTCAATGCGCTCATGGAACTATTAGTGAAAACAATCACCGATGAAGTTCCAATGATGATGAAAAATAACATCCGTCTTAAAAGCATAGGTGATATTGACAGCCTTCCAAAATCAGCGTACGAAAAACTTGCAGAGGCGAAAAACACAACCTCCAAAAACACAGGTCTCAACGTGATCCTAGCGCTTAGCTATAGCGGTCAGTGGGAACTCACCCAAGCTGCCCGACACATTGCTCAAAAAGTCTCAGAAGGAAAATTGAAATTGGAAGACATCACACAACAAGTGATGGCCGACCATCTGGAAACCCGTGGAATCCCTGATCCTGAATTAATGATCAGAACGAGCGGAGAATACAGATTGAGCAATTTTCTACTTTGGCAACTGGCATATACAGAGATGTATTTTACTCCTGTACTATGGCCGGATTTTAGAAGAGAGCACCTGATTGCCGCCATCCAAGATTTCCAAAAAAGGGAAAGAAGATTCGGCATGACAGGTGAGCAAGTTAAATCTTAAGTAATTCATGAAAAAAAGTTTACTGGTTCTGTTTTGTCTTGTTTTGGCAAGTTCTTCTATGGCTCAAGTTCGATTGGGCCAAAGTCGCTATGCCAATGCAAAACCAATAGATATTATGGAGTTGAATTACTCCAAACCACAGAAATACAGAATTGCCGAAATTAAAGCGGTCGGATTAACGACGCTTGACGAAATAGCTATCCTTTCCCTTTCAGGTCTGAAGGTAGACGACGTCATTGAAGTCCCTGGAGACGCTATCTCAAATGCCCTCAAGAAACTTTGGGGACAAGGAATCATTGGTGACGTAAAGGTATTGGTGACCAAAGTTGAAGGCGATGACATTTATCTTCTTTTGGATTTGACCGAGCGTCCAAGATTCTCAAGAGTAGAATTCTCAGGCATCAGCAAAACCCAGGAAAGTGAGCTTAAGGATAAAGTAAATATTCGCGGCCGTGTAGTCCGGGATGATGTATTAAATACCGCCAAAAGAAATATCGAGAAGTATTACCTGGATAAAGGCTTCCTTAATACAGATGTAAAAATCATCCAAGAGAGAGATACCACAATTCCTAATAGCGTAAAACTTAGGTTTGAAGTGGATCCAAAAACAAAAGTAAAAATTAATGAAATCAAGGTTTTTGGAAATGAAGAAATTTCAGATTTCACAGTAAAAAGGAAACTTAAGAAAACCCACGAATATCCACGGGTAAGCATATTCAAAGATCTGTACACAAGGGCAACAGACGCAAATGTTGAAGATTGGAAAAACACCATTTTCCACACTGACTCAGCTTCTGAAGATGATGTCAAATCGTACATTAATAAGAATTTTAAATTAAACTTTTTCGCCGGATCAAAATTTATCCCGAAAGAATACCGAAACGATAAAGACCTTGTAATCGATTACTACAATAGCCAAGGTTACCGGGATGCCAAGATTCTGAATGATTCTGTTTACACATACATAGAAGACCAGATCAACATTGACATCTCACTTGAAGAAGGTCAAAAATACTATTACAGAAACATCACTTTTGCCGGTAATTTTATTCACCCCGATGAGATTTTGCAAGCAAAACTCGGAATCAAAAGAGGTGATGTCTATGACAAAGAGAAATTAGATAAGCGACTTAATTACGATCCTCAGAAGGGTGATGACGTAAGTTCACTTTATCAGGATGATGGTTATTTGTTTTTCAGCATTGATCCAGTGGAAGTAAATGTTTCCGGTGATTCAATAGACCTCGAAATGAGAATTTTTGAAGGCCCTCAAGTCACCGTAAACAGTGTCAGTATAAAAGGTAACGAAAGAACTTCCGATCATGTGGTGATGCGGGAAATTAGAATCCTTCCAGGTCAAAAATTCAATCGTTCTCTTTTGGTAAGAACTATTCGGGAATTGTCCACTTTGGGCTATTTCGATCCGGAGAAGATTAACCCTGACATGAGGCCAAATTTTGAAGCAGCTACGGTAGATATCACGTTTGAGCTCGAAGAAAGACCTAATGACCAAATCGAATTATCCGGTGGTTGGGGTGGTTTTTATGGTTTCGTTGGTACAGTAGGACTGGTTTTCAACAACTTCTCGATAAAAAATATTGGTAATTTTGATAAGTGGGATCCACTTCCAGTCGGCGACGGTCAAAAACTGTCTCTGCGTATTCAGGCTAATGGTCAATCGTTCCAAAATTATTCCATATCTCTTACTGAGCCTTGGTTTGGAGGGAAAAAACCAAATGCGCTTAGTTTTGCTTTCAACCACTCAGTACAGCGCCAAGTTGACTTTTTTAATCAAGCCAACTTTGGCAATGAGCTGGGGTTCTTCAAGATTACGGGTGTGACTTTAGGATTGGCAAAGCGGGTAACATGGCCTGATGATTATTTCAGTATTAGCAATGCACTGCAATTCCAAATTTATGAGTTCGACCAATTTGGAACATCATTTGGCTTAAGCTATCCTACCGGTACA
>VFKK01000155.1 GCA_009885605.1 Cyclobacteriaceae bacterium
AACGTAGAAGGGACTGTGATGGCTGAAGGATCCAATGCTTTTGACGTAATCGGTCGCTCCCCGGGCGTCTATGTGGATCAGGATGGAAATATCATCCTTAACGGCCGATCAGGTGTCACTGTGATGATCAATGACCGACCAACATATATGAGTGCGCTTGACCTTTCCAACTTCCTGCGAGCCATGCCTGCGGAAAATATTAAAAGCATTGAGGTAATCAATAATCCATCATCAAGAATTGATGCGGAAGGATCTGCCGGGGTGATTAATATCCGATTGAAGAAAAATACTGTGGATGGAATGTTTGGTAATGTGCAGCTTGGTGGACAGTACAATGGGCTTTGGGCACCGATCAGTGGTATATCATTGAATGTGAAAAAAGGGAAATGGTCAACTAATGCCAATCTGAACTATAACCACTTTGCCAACGTCAATGAACTTGAAATAGAGCGAAATTTCACATTTGAAGATGGGACTTCAATCTTCTATCAGGAATCCGAAATCGCACAGCGCAATAAAAACTTGTTTTTCAATGGTTCGGCAAATTATGAAATCAATGAAAATCAAAATATTGGATTTAATGTCCAGGCGTCTGAAAATCTCAATGCCAGCATTAATAATTCAATGACTGATATTACCTCATCCGGGACAAATGATATTAGTTACCTGGATTCATACAACGATGGTAATGGAGGGAGTAACCGTTTGTTCGCGAATCTTCACTACGATGCCAAACTGGATACCAGTGGTACCAAAATCACTTCCGACATGGATTTTACCAGAATGAATTCAGACAGTGAATCTTTATTGAGCAATCAATATTGGACTGGAAATAGTCAGGGAAATCTTACTAAGGATAGAATTCTAACACTGAACGATATGTTTTATACCATCTTCACAGCGAAAGTGGATTTCATAAGGCCTCTTGGAAAAGGCAGAACCTTGGAAGTAGGGGTGAGAGGATCCTGGGTGGAATCGGACAACAATTTGGACTTGAGCAGATCAGTTGAAGATAGTCAATTTGAAGAGCAACAGGGAAGTAACAGATTCATATATAATGAAAATGTGTTGGCAGCTTACGCTTCCTACAAAGGAAATTTCTCAGAAAAACTCTCCTTTCAGGCTGGTTTGAGAGGAGAATACTCAGACATAACCGGTAATTCGGTGACTTTGGAAAAGTTGAATAATCAGCAATATTTCAACCTTTTCCCAAGTGCATTTCTGCAACATAAAGTGAGCGACAACTATCAAATTGTCTATAACATCAATCGCCGAATCACACGGCCAAACTACCGATTGCTAAATCCTTTCATCTACTACATTGACCCATTGACTGCAGAGACCGGAAACCCGAGCCTGAAACCTCAGTATTCCAACAACATCGAAATGAACCATGTGGTCAAAGGCAGTTACCAATTTAGCCTGACTTACTCAGAGACTGAAGATGCTTTCAACCAGGTTTTTATCCAGAATCAGGAAAACAAAACAACGGTGACTTTTACCGACAATTTTGACAAGACCAGTAATGTGAACTTCCGTGCAATCGCTCCTCTTCAGATCAAGGAATGGTGGAGTACATCCAATATGGTCCAAGTGACTTACAATAGATTTAAGTCTCAGATAGGAAATGATTATCTGGACAATGCCCAGACTTCTTACATGTTGAGAACTCAGCATAATTTGAATCTTCCAAAAGGATTCAAACTTGAAATGATCGGAATGTACCTTGGCCCTCAGATCTGGGGACAAGGGATGATTGATGGATTTGGCTGGGTAGATGCAGGCATTACCAAGTCCCTCATGAAGGAGAAAGTGACCATCGCAGTCAACGGAACTGACCTTTTCAGAACTCAGGTAATCTACGCAGACATAAAATTTGCAGAAATAGATACCAACTTCAGACAATACAGAAGTAATCAGGGAGTGAGATTTACGGTGAAATACAATTTTTCCAAAGGAGAAAGCTTCCGAGTGAAAAGTGATTCAGGAAGTTCTGAAGAAAGAAAACGATTGGATTAATCTGAAATCAAAAAAACCTAAGGTAGAAAAAAGTGCGAAAGCCGGAATCAGTTTCCGGCTTTTTCTTTTAGATAGAGACAGAATTGGAGATATTTCAGAATTAAGTTTTTGGATTTGCACACCCATCAAGTTGAACCTGAAAATGGAATTTTTAGCCTAGCCCCGAATTAGGAATTCCGGACTCGGGTTATTTTTCAGTAGGATTGCATCCCTGGTTTTTGAAAGAAGATTGGCAGGAGAGTTTTGACAGGATAAAGGAAATCGCTAATAACCCAAGGTGCCTTGCAATTGGTGAATCAGGTTTTGACCGGTTAAAAGGACCCGGGAT
>VFKK01000073.1 GCA_009885605.1 Cyclobacteriaceae bacterium
ACTTGTCACCTTGTTTTACCAGCAATGCTTCCAGATGCGTATAACTCTCTGCAATGAGTTTGCCCGTGCTATCATGGGAAGTGAAATAGAAAATCCCTGTTTCGTGTGCCGTCGTTTCGTTGCCTATTCTTTGTGAAAAACGAAACGAGACATTATCCATCTGCTTGCCTTGTTTGGTATTGAGAAAACCCTGTTTCCAACGAGCAAGGGCAGCGGGCATCGGGTAGGAAAGCTTGTTTTCCCCGGCGGTCGTGACCAGAACAGCATTTTCGTGGCAAGTAGCCGAGTAGCCCTCAAAATCACCTTCTTTTACTGTTTTGGATATCGCGCTCCAATAAGTTTTATCTATTTCATTTTTTCGCAGGTCGTCTGAGTTAGATTGGCTGATTGCTTTTGTGGATACAAAAAAAGCAAGGAGGCTGATGGTGGCGAAAAGGATGTTTTTCTTCATTTCAAAATTTATTTAGGATTAAAAATAGAGAAAATCCTGTGGGTATAAACTTACAATCCTCAAATAATTGGGTGGTGGGTATGTTTTGGAATTATCTGGTGTTATAGGATATTTTAGGCTTACCGATACCGGTTTGCAGGTACAAGAAGTTGGCGATTTCGGAGAGGAGGAAAGAATAGGAGGCTGGAATTACTTCCGATAATTGTGCGGGATTTCGCTCAGCCAGACGTTTACTTTTCACTCATAAGTAGGTTTTGGCCAATTGGTCCCGATAGCTGGATTGGACTGGATAGTAAGGCGTAGATACAATCTCGCGCCCAGTCCGGCAATTATTCTATCAGAAATATCGAACCAGCCTGCGGCAGGCAGGTGATGAACATCGAATGACGAACATCGAATTTTTGAATGATGAATTTCGAAAAACCTGCCAGCCCGCCGTGGCGGGAAATCCGACATCCGCAATCCGTTATCAACTCCTTCCTTTTCTTCCCAACCAATACAAACCTGAGCCAATAGCGATGAACAAAGCTGTCATCCAGATCGAGCGTTCGCTGACTTGCAACATTAGCCAAAGACAAGCTAAAATCCCCAGAATCGGAACGGCATAACCACCTTTCAAAATAAATCTCCCTTCACCGATAAATCGGGCTCGGAGTTTTGGGATGGCTGCGCAACTCATGATGTAGAGGAATAGTCGGGACAAAACTGTCATTGCTGCCAACACGGTAAATGACCCAAACGCTGATAGCAAAAAGGCACAGACCCCAAAGAAAACTACCGAATTGGCAGGAGTGAGGAATTTGGGATGGACTTCACCAAACCACTTGGGAAGGGATTTTTCTAAAGAAAGCGCGTAAGTCAAACGCGTGGACGAAAACATGGATCCAAGAAGATTTGCAATCACCGAGGCAGCTACACCAATCATCAGAATCACGGCTCCAGCATTTCCGAAAAGTGACGCAGAAGCATCCAAAAGCGGAGTTTTTGAATCTGCTAAATTAGGGACGGCCGCTTGGGTGACCAATTGAATCAACATATACAACACTGCTACAACACCTAGTCCAAGAAGCAACCCTAAGGGCATATCCCGCTCTGGCCGTTTTGCCTCTCCGGCTGGCACCACCGCTCCCTCAAACCCAACAAATGCATAAATTAGTAGCAAAGCTGCACCTCCCAAATCCGAAAAAGGAGGAACAGGGGTATCAAATCGGGGAATCACCTCAGCTCCCAAAAGAATAAAACCTCCGATCGGAAGCAATATCAAAACTGCAAATTTGATAAGGGTGAAAACCGTCATCGTCCGAATAGATTCTACAGATCCAAGAACGTTAATCAAACTCAGCACTAAACAAATAAAGGCAAGGGAGATTAATCGACCAGTGCTTTGGCCTGCAATCGGCAGGAAATAAGTAATGCTGTCAGTAAGTAAAACCGTATTTGCAGAAAAGGAAATCAATCGAGCCAAGTAGTACAACCAACCTCCCTGAAAGCCTATAAACGGACCAAAAGCCAGCGTTCCGTATCTGATGGGTCCGCCGGTTCCCCGGAAGTAACTTCCCAACTCTGCAAAACACAAAATCACCGGCAAAATCAGGATGGCACAAAACGCATAAATCAAGATGCTGTATTCGCCCGCCAAAGCCGCGGCTCCACTCGGAAGTCCAAAGATTCCCGCTCCGATCAAGCCATTGACTACCAGCATCCAGATTCCCCAAAGTCCCAGGTTTCTGGGTAGTTTTTCTTTTAATTCCTGGGTTTTGGGGGATTCTGACATTCTTTGGAGTTTGCTGAAAAAGGAAGATAATTGAAAATTGCTGATAGGGAAAAATTAAAATCTCAACCGGGTTGTACTAATAAAGTGTGTGAAACAGAAAAAAGGTTTTCGGTAACTATTGCTAAGGATTTTAGGAAGAAGCTTTATTCCCTTCCAGCAAAGGGAAGGGCTTTCATCCTTTCCAAATCCTTCAGAAGGATCAATATCCTCGTAGCGAGCAAAATACTCATCGGGGGGATAGAGGGTGATGAGTATTGGCAGGGTAAAGGATTTTGAATTGGGGATTTGAAATCTGCCATGAACTATCATATGGAAAGAAGAGCATGAATTGGGTTGCAAACCCACCGATAGGAGTTCGGGATTGCTAATCCAGAAAAGCAGGTATCCCCATAAGTTTACTAGTTGATGCTTTGTTTATTCCTTTTCGGCGACAATGTAAATTTGCCGATCCCCAAGTTTATATTCTTCTTTTGTTGTTGAACTGTAGGTAGCAATAATGGGTAATCCATATAATTTCAAAAGCCGTCTAACTTCTCCCAATGTAAATACATAATGCTTAAAAGAATGTTCCTCTGTTTTACCTTCTTTAGTGTAGGTAAGATTACTTCTCATATAGCTATCCTCGACATGGTAAATATTGGCAACATCCATTGTTATATTATCAACTATGTAAGTGTGGTTTTTTGAATAGTTCATGAGGTTTGGTAGGATGCTTTCAGCTAACATGCCTGAATTAATAATAAACTTTCCACCGGGTTCAAGTGCTGACGAAACCTTTTCTATAAATAATTTCATGCTTTCAATATTGAAGTAGCCAAAACTATTCCCCAGACACACAGCTCCAGCAAACCTTTCATTTAATTGAATCTTAAGAATGTCTGCCTGAATTGCATGAATGTTCAGGTTTTCTGAAATTATCTTTTCAGTCAGGCCATCAATAAAAGTTTTGGAGATATCAATTCCTGTAACCTCAAATCCTTTTTTCGAAAACTCTATAGCATGTCTTCCATAGCCACATGGTATGTCAAGTATATGATCTCCTCTGTTTAAATTTAATTCACTCAGCAAAAAATCCACCTCCTGCTTTGTCACGTCAGTCGGAATAGCTTTTTCCCAAAGTTCACAGTTTATTCCCTGAAAGAAATCTTCATACCAAGTATCAGTAATTTCGTTTTCCATTATTTTTTACTGTTTTAGTGATTATAAAGTCTTTGCAAGAGCACTGTGAAGGTTTTGAAAGAACCCAAATATGGCGAAATAGAACCGCTCTATGGTCAACTCACCAAAAAAATTAAAGGATGAACAATGCCTTATTCAACTTCAAACCCGATGATTATGGGTAGGTGAAAATTTCAATTTCTATCCAATGGTCCAGCCTAGTTGCTCCTGATTAACTTGGGATTACACTCAGGCTAATCCATGCTATTGACTGCACTGAGAGAGGATTGCAACTCCCAAACATTTGGACGCGCGGAATTTGAAATCTGCCGTGAATTTTCATTCGGAAAGAAGGCAATGAGTTGGGTTGCAAACCCATCGATCTGGGTTCGGGATTGCAAATCCCAAACAGCGGCAGGGACTACGCCTGGGCAGGAATTCTATTGAATAGGGTAGTTGCTATTGAATTGCTGTAGGGACTATGCTCAGGTGAACATGCATTATCCACTCAGCGGGGGATATGATTTGGGTTGCAAACCCAACGATAGGAGTTCGGGATTGCAAATCCCAAACAGCGGGGTGTGGGGCATTTGAATTTTACCATGCACACAACATGATTTCAAACGGAATTATGCCCCGTTATTATTAGTAATTCATTTTCCTATTTACCAATAAATTCCTTTGCTTCTCTGAGCTCAGACCTTGTGCTGTTTGAATTTTGGGCCTGCGAAAGTAACAGCTCAAAATATTTCGTTGCCTTTGGTTTGTCATTAGTAGCGCTGGCTGCTCTGGCAAGGCCGCTTATTCCATTGAACCTGTTTGGATGTTGCTGCAAATCGAATTCATAAACAAGCAATGCTTTTTCCGGCTTGCCCATTTCCATCAAAAGATCTCCCAGGAGTTCACCCGCCGGGATCACTTCGCCGGGTGTCACAGCATGTTTTGAAGTATTATATTCCATTTCGGCTGTTTCTTTCATCAAAGAGAGAGCCTCATCACCTCTGTCCATCGCTAAGAATATCCATGCCTGAACAGTGTTTAATTGAATCTTTACCTGATTAGCTTTGTAAATTTCATCGGTATCCAAAAGCTTTTGATGGTTGATCTTCAGCGTGTCAAGTTCTTTTTTAGCGGATTCAATATTGCCTGTACGAACCTGTCCCATTGCCCTGGCAAAATGTAGGATGGATTTTTCCCAGGGGAAATTTTCCCATTCAATATCATTTGGTGGCAATTGGAGGTTCGCGGCTTCAATCCAATTCTTATTTTCAAGTGCGATTCTGGATGGGATGGCAGCTGTTGCATAGGCCACTTTGAAATTAATCGGATATACTTTTTTAAACGATTTAAGGTAGTCAAGCTGTCCGATTGCCTTTTCATTGTCCCCAAGCTGTAAATAGGCATAAACCAGGTAATCCATTCCATGCAACTCTTCATCCCAATGACCTTCAGAATCTATACTTTGACTGTAGCAGAGCGCTGAAGAAGTTGAATTGAGGTTGGAATTGATCGCTTCTTCCCACAGTCCCAGGCGTGTAAAAATATGGGAAGGCATGTGTTGGGCATGCGCGGAAGATGGGGCGATTTCAGCATACCTTCTGGCAGTGGGTAATGCCAGTGTGGCAAGTTCAGGATAATCATACGTGTGAATAATGTAATGAGCAATTCCCGGATGATCAGGTTGAGCTTCGGAGAGTTGTTCCAATATTTTGCCTGCTTTCTTTTGGTTTCCATAGCTTTTATCTGTCGGGTCGGCAGTCGCATTTAAAGCCAATGCATAAAAAATTGCCGCCTCCTTGTCTTCTGGATATTTCGTATAGAGGCCCTCCATTTTGGCTTCAAACAGGTTTTTCCTTTCGTTATGATTAACGGATTCCCAATTTTTGTAAAAAATGTGAATAGCATCCAGGTAATCCTGCTCACGTTCAGACTTTTGCAGGGACTGCGCAATTTCAAGGATGCGTGAGCCTTTCTCGAGATGTTTGGTGCCTGATTGTAACCAGAGCGAATGGAAATTACTCATCGCTACTCCCCAGTAGGCCATTACACAATCGGGGTCAAGGTCAATTGCTTTGACAAAGGCTTTTTCAGCTTCTCCATATTCAAATGAATGGAGAAGAGAAATCCCCAAATTAAATGTCGCTTGTGATTCAACATTGCATAGAGTTGCAAAACTAACCGCTCCAAACTTCTGACTTCCACAAAGCGTGATTTCTCCTCTGAGGAGGTCTAGATCATTAAGTTCTGCCGTTCTCTTTGAGTCTTTATTTTGACAGCAGATAATGCCTGACATGAGTAGCATAGACAGTGAATAAATTAGATTTCGTTTCATGTGTTTTATGGCTTTAGGTGGAATGGCTCCAATAGGAGGCATAACGGTTAGGAGGCATTGGTTTTAATTTAATTAGATTTTGTTCATTTTGAATTATCTCTCAGATCTTTCAAAGGTTTTTCGGTAAAGGATGTTAAAAACATGTTAACTACCAGGTTTTTAAAGGTTTAATTTTCCGGGATTCTTCAATTCAAAAAATATCTGACAGTGGATTTTCCTAAAAATCTTATTGAAAGTGCCCGCCAGAATAGTTTATTTCCAGGCTAATAATAAAATAGTTCTGACCTTTTCTGCATTCTATCGGTTCTGTGATTAGTAGCGAGAGGTTTTTATAAGCCACTTCCGGCGGCATCAGAGAAAAGCTGTAGTTCAGAATATTGATCTGATTTATGATTGATCTGACAATTATTGTATTGCTATTGATTGGTTCGAATGCCGTTAAAGAGTGAGTTCATTTCTGAATTCAGATTTTTTATCCGGCTAAGTTTATATGCGTAGCTTTGTGCAAATTCTAAAATAGAATCAATGAAGAGGATTAATGAGTACAAAAAGCTTTTCAATGTGGAAGGTCCGATCGACTTGAAGCAACTGAAAACTACCTATAGAACCCTGGTAAAAGAATGGCACCCTGATAAATTCCTTGAAGGAGACGAAAAAGCCAAAGAAGCCGAAGAAAAAAGCACCAAAATCATTGATGGCTATCATTTCCTGGTCAGCATCGCTCCGGAAACTACCGCTGCTAACCTGGCTGAATACACCGAAACGGCAACCAACTCTGGTATTGCCGACTTCCACTACAAAAACCTGCTTCTTGAAATCACCTTTTTAGACGGGAATACTTACGAGTATTTTGGAGTTTCCAAGAATGTCTACACCAAATTTTGCAGTGCTGACAATGCATATCGATTCGCCAGAAGAAATATCCTGAGTTCGCATTTGTATCGAAAGAGTAAGAAGGCGATCGTGGAGGCTGTGTAGTTTGGTCGACAGTCGACAGCCTAACCAATTAACCTCAGGCTTTGCTTAAATTAGTTAAGGCAGTAGGTATAATTTAAAAAACAAAAACAGGTTTCCTGCGATCAGGAAGCCTGTTTTGTTTTCCAGTGAGAAATAGGGAGGAGGTTGAAAACGAGTCCCCTTTCCTGGCTCATTTCTTTCCAATCAGAAAGTGCTCCATTCAAGATCCGGTAGCAAATATTGTGCTTTGGCAGAATAGCTTAATTCCTTAAATAAATTGCCCCGGATTCTCAATTATGATTTTTTTAATCATTACATTTTCCACGGTTATCCAGAAAAATGAAAAACAAGCTGAAAATATTTGAGGTGATTGCCCTGATTATTTGGTCAGTATTTTTTACCTGGAACAGTGCTGAATTAACCAATGCCTCTTCTAATGCGGAGCTTGTCATCGAGGAGGGAATTCCATCTGCTGCGCATGTTGGCGATTGGACCAGCCATCAGGCAAGCGATGGGTTGGTTGAGAGGAGAGTTGTATCGGGTGAACTAACCGATCAAGAAAAACTTCCGGTTGGAGGACTCAGTTTTTCATTATCTGCATCTTACCAAAATGCACTCAGGTTTTCATTGCTTGAAATTAATTCGGCTTCTGATTTTTTCCGAGAGCGGGATTTACCTGTTTTCTACCACAATCTGAGAATATAGGATTTGCATTTCCATTTTGCCTACGGGCTTTGTTGAAACAATCTTAAATCCTAACTATTCTAACAATGAATTTCATATCCCAAACAGATATGGCAATTTTTGGTGCATCCAATTTTGCCAAAAAAGAAGTGCTTTTCGATAATGCTCAAAAAGATGAAAGAAAATTCAAGCTTTTAAGAGCAATGATCCTACACTTCATAGATCATGAGACAGTAAAGATTTGTGTCTCCACTGCAAATGATGAGCCTTTGACCCTCGAATGCGAGGTGATCGCAGTCACTGATGCACATATAATCCTCAAATCCGGACTAGTCATTCCTATTGCGGCTATCATTTCAATCGAGTTGATGTGAGTAGGGTCAATTGACCGATGACCAATGACCGATGAATTTAGAGACGGAAGACGGAAGGCCGAAGTAAGTTGACACGCTTTTCCCCCTTCAGGCCTGCACGCCGTGGGGTTAGGGGGTGAAGACCGAAGTAAGTTGACATATTGAACTAATCAAAACAGGTTTTCTGGGATCAGGAAGCCTGTTTTTGTTCTCGGTTCATCTTGATTTTTTTGATTACCCTAATTTAGATTTTGGAATTGATTAGTAATTGGTTCAATTGTTCGAAACATGCAGTGATTCCTGCTTCAAAACCCATTTCAACGATTGCCTGAATTTGTTCCGCAGAAGAATAGGCCATTTTAAACTCTACTCGAGTGCCGGTCGGGGTAGGGGTGAATTCATTGATTCCTTTGGAAACAGGCAATTCATTATTTGCATTTCCGTCTTCATCACAAAAGACATCTTCCAGCTCGAAATTCTTGCGGGTGTTGATGGATAGGTAATTCATTCTACCCCAATGCTTTTCGTTTTCAGGGCTGACCATAGCATAAAGCCAATACCCTCCGACCGAGAAATCCTGAAATTTGGTTTCAGCTCTCCATGGTGCTGGTCCCCACCATTTATCTAAGAGTTCGCTTTCTGTAAAAGCTCTCCACACCAGCTCTATCGGTGCATTAAATTCCCTGGAAACGAGAATCGTTTTTGCTTTTAGGTCCTTGACGACCTGTGTTGGGTTGTTGCTCATCTTATTTAGGTTTTAGAGTGGATAGTACGCTGTCTAGTTGATTGAATCTGGTTTCCCAAAGTTGCCTGAACTGCTCCAGCCAGTTGTCAATGGTCTTCATTTTCTCAAGTTCGAGCTGATAGTAAATCTCCCGTCCCTGATGTTCTTGTTTGACCAACTCACATTCCGTCAGTATTTTCAGATGCTTGGATACTGCTTGTCGGGTGGTGTCAAAATGCTCAGCAATGGCATTTGGCGTCATAGCCTGCAACGCAATCAGCGTGATAATCGCCCGTCTTGTCGGGTCAGCAATGGCTTGAAAAACGTCTCTTCTCATTTTTTATCCTGAATTTATGAAACTGATTGGTTGCAAATATATGCGCAACCTTTTGGTTTCTCAAAATTAAGTGAGATTTTTTTTTGGAAAAATAGATTCGAGGACTGGTTGCTGAATTACAAATTCTATAAGATAGATGGCAGGACAATGCGGTTTAGCATTTGGCCGGGATGCAGGGCAGGAAAACTACGCCTGGACCAACATCCCACACCTAGATGGGTAAGGTATAAGGAGTTCAAATAGCAGGATCGTTCAACTCCCACTTGGATTCGGGTATGCGGTGCACATAGCAGGTTTGGCCAATTTCACCACCGGACCTGTGAAAGGAATGCAACTGGCCGGGTTCCTAAATTTGACCACTTCTAACTTGAAAGGAACCCAGATTGGAGCACACGGTCCGTACTCCACCATTCGAAATTCGGTGTTCTGAAGCTTGTACGCCTTGGTGGATTCGAGATTTTTTATGGAAATATTGAATAATTCCAAGATTGTATCCTTTCTAATGCCTAAATCTTCTATATTTAATCTTAAACTTACCGTCCAAACTTATGAGATTTTTCAAGATCATTTTACACTCCTTTGTCGCGTTACTTTTTTTGAATACGGCATGTACAAAAAGTGATTCCAGCAAGATTGATGAAGAATCGACTACACAGATTTTAGATCCATTTGCTGACAATAATGGTTTTTTTCCTTCTCCGGAGGTGTATGATGGGCCATTTTTTAAAGCTAATTACAATTATCCGGAGGATGTGCCCGAGCGGAGCTATCCTTGGGAAGAAGTGCTTGGTGGGATGCCTTTGACCAAGAACAATGCTGTAGAATATATCATGGCGGTGAGGCAATATATCGCTGAGGATATGACCCTTATGATTGACCAACCTGAAGTCTGGACGGATAGCCCCAACAGACAAAACTGGTATAATATGGCCTGGAGTGCTCAAAGTTATCATGATTCAACTGGATGGGATGGTCTGGAATCAGTTTATGGTACAATGACCGGACAGGTAATTAAAAATGATGTTTTCAAAGATTATGGATTTGACAGCCCGATGCAGAACCATGCACTGGTGTATTATAATGATATTTCAGCTTTGACTTTGAATCAATTGTGGAAATCAAACAGTCCTACCGGTTTCTTTCCGGATTACACCACAAGTGCCGCTCAATTCAAGCAAAATGCCATAGTTATAAAGGCCGCTGGGACTACAGCCACAGCTGCCGAATGGCCTGTTCTTGAAGGGGCTGGTACTTTTCCCATTTACAGGGAAGCGCTTTTCGGCCCTAATGTTGGGAAAGGTCCCATCTTGCAGGAGTTGACTTGGATACAGTTTGATATCATTATCAAAGACACGATTGCCTCACCGGAAACAGGATGGGTTTTTTCCACCTTCATTTATGACGTGAACAGTCCCGGAACCAGCACATTTGACAGGCTAACCTTATTGGGAGTCTCTTGGGGGAATGACCCAGGGAAAATGGAAGGAGATGAAACTCTGGAGGAAACCTATCTAAACCCAAATGCACCATCTTATGCAGCGGTCACTATAGGATATGGTAACCGTCTCTCTGGACCTATTGATGTGTCCCTAGTCGGAGGTGTTCAAGTAGAACCGAAACCGGTCGACTCTGTCTTAGTTTTAGGCCCAAATAATGAAATATTAGGCAGCAATAAATACTTGCACTTTACTGCATCCGCATGTCTTAGTTGTCACAGCACTGCTTCATGGCCTGAGCAAAATGATTTTTATCCATCCCCTGATCCAGGTCAAAAATTAGTGTTCAGCGACACCTTGTTTAATCCTTCTTCCATAGAATGGAGCAATTACTTTCAAAACAGGCCTGGAACTGAAATTATGGTAAATTCAGAAGGTGTTAATAACTCAATCATGGCGTTGGACTATGATTTATTTATGCAGTTTGCACTTAATAATTCATTACTAGGTCAGCAAAATTTACCAAAAGGAATAAAAATACCAGCGGGATATACGCTTTTGAATTCCGAAAAACATCAACCTCAATTGAAACTTCGGTCAAAATAACCTGCCAAAGAAGTTGACTTGGTAGGTATTGATTTGAAATGTAAAATTTTAAGAAGAGCTAACAGAACTTTTAAGTAATTCTCCGATTGTCATGTCTAAGTCTAATTACATTTCAAAAAACAAATTGATTGAAAATTCAAAGTATATAATACAGGTAGGCGAGCGGGAAGAGGATAGAAAAAAAGTTTTACTAAAAACATTAAAATCAGCATATCCAACCCACCACGAATTAAACAGACTTAAATTTGAATATGCTTTACTTCAAAAATTGAAGCACAATTCGATTGTTGAAGCATTGGAGATGATACCTAGTGAGAATAGTTTGACCATTGTTTTGGCATATCCTCAAGGTGTCAGTCTACGATCCCTGATGAATAAGTCTTTTAATCTGGAGGATTTTTTAAGAATTGCAAAGCGACTAACTGAGGCTGTCGCATTTTTACATTCTCATCAAATCATTCATAAAAACCTGAATCCTGAAACTATCTATTTTCAGGAAGAGGATGGAAGTATACAAATAACCGGATTTGAACTTGCCAAAGAGATGGCTCGTGAGTCATTCCATTCCTCTACAGAAGAAGCTTTTGAGGCGAATTTGGCTTATGTTTCTCCTGAACAAACCGGACGAATGAACCGGGCATTAGACCAGCGTTCGGATCTATATTCTTTAGGGGTAATTTTGTTTGAATTATTGGCTAATCAACCCCCTTTTATTTCCGAAGATCCTCTTGGGCTGATTCATTGTCACATAGCAAAGCTTCACAAACCTCTGAACCAAATATTGGCCAATATTCCTCCGATTATCTCAAACATTGTAGATAAATTATTGGCAAAAAATACGGGGCAGAGATATCAAAGTGCGCTCGGTGTACTCCACGATCTCAATCGCTTTTCGGAATTGAAATCTTTGTCTGAAGATGAAGATTTCCAAGTAGGCGAAAAAGACGTTTCCAACAGATTTAATTTTTCTGATAATTTGTTTGGTCGGACAGCAGATCTTGAAATACTGTTTCAAAGCTATGAAAAGGTAAAAAACGGGGAATCTGTGATTGCTTTAGTAATGGGGCCTTCCGGAATGGGAAAATCTGCCCTGGTGAAAGAGGTCAGAAAATCTATTAATCAAAATCAAGGTTTTTTTATCAAGGCAAGTTTGATCAATTCAAGCAGAATACTCCCTTAAGCTCATTATTTTCGGCTTTTGCTCAGCTGGTTCGGAAAATATTGACAGAAAACGAACAGCAGATTGAACATTGGAAAGAGAAGGTACTCCAAGCTGTCGGTACGAACGGACGTGTATTGACAGATGTAATACCAGAAATTAAATTATTGATTGGAGATCAGCCTCCTTTACCCGAATTGGCAAATGCAGAAGCTACGATTCGCTTTAATCTCGTTTTTAACAATTTTGTCCAGGTTTTCTGTCGTAAGGAACATCCTTTATGCATTTTTTTGGATGACTTACAGTGGATAGACCACACCACTTGTCAATGGATTGATACTCAATTTTCTAATCTGCACCTGGGACATTTTTTCTTAATTGGAGCTTATAGAGATAATGAAATAGCTTCTTCTCATCCTGTGATGTTGATGATAGATCATTTAAAGCAAAAAGGTGTCCCGATCAATAGTATTAAATTATCACCTCTAAGTACTAAATCCATTTCAAGCCTCATTGGAGAAACTATTCATCTTGAGCCCGAAAAGTGTCAAGATATTGTTGAAATAATAGCTCTAAAGACTCACGGTAATCCTTTTTTCATCAGGCAAGTGCTTCTTTCCTTATATGAGAGAAATGCAATTTATTTCTCCAATGAAAAGCAATCTTGGGAATACGATATTCAAAAAATCAAAGAAACAGCAATCAGTGATAATGTCATTGAGCTGATGCTTGAATTATTGCAACGGTTGCCTTCTGAAGTTTTGGACACTTTGAAAATTGCCTCATGCATTGGAAGTAATTTCGATCTGAAAACGCTGAGTGAGGTAAGTGACTTAAGCATTGAGGAAACTACCAGTCAACTTTCTGAAGCCATCCAACTGGGAATAATTCTATCAAAAGGAACCCATACCAGTGATCTGTTTTCTAATTTTTCTTTTCAACATGATAAAATTCAACAGGCAGCTTTTTCTCTACTCACCAAAGATGAGCGCCAACGTACACAGTTGAAAATAGGAAGACTTTTGTTGTCAAAAACAATAACTCCAGAGGAAAGCGACAAGCTATATGATATCACTAATAACTTAAATGAGGCTCAAAATTTAATCAGCGATGAATCCGAAATAGCCAAATTGGTGGAGCTTAATTTGGCAGCAAGTAGAAGAGCACAAAGTGCAACAGCCTATAGACCTGCTTTAGATTATATCAATCAGGCAATGAATTTGATCAAGGCAGAAGCTTGGAATCATCCCACCTCATTAACTCGGGATCTTTATATCCAAAAAGCTGAATCAGAACACCTTTGTGGAAACAATGATCTGGCTGCGGAGATTTTCGATAAAGCAGTAGCACATGCAGAGTCCGATTTGGATAAAGCAAAGGTTTATTTAAGAAAAATCTATTACTACAATAATATTGGAAAATTTGAAAAAGCCTATGAAACAGGCAGAATAGCAGCTAGTCCATTAGGAGTGAAATTGCCTGCCAAATTTGTGCCGCCAAGATTGATCAAAGATTACATTCAATACCGATTATTACGCGGTAAACGCAGTATAAAGGACCTCATCAATGTGAAAGAAATGACTGATGAGAAGCAAAAAATGGCGGTTCTTTTAATGGCTAATGTGACTAAATCAGCCTACCAAATCAAACCTGAACTTAGCATAAATTTATCGGCAAAAATCGTCAATCAATACCTTAGGTACGGACATGCCAATGGAAGTTGTGTGGGTTTTGTGGCATTTGGAGCAATTTTTCATGGCGCCATACTTAACCAAAAAAAGTCCGGATTTGAATTTGGACAACTGGCATTAGATATAGTAGAAAAATATAAAACGTATCAATATAAATCAGAAACTCATTTTGTAGTAGGATACTTTGCGATTCCCTGGTTCCGTCCGGCAGAGGAAATGGAACGACTTTGGCGGATTTCTTATAATGCTGGATTGGAAATTGGAGATTTTTTTCATGCTAGTTGTTCGGCATGTGGAACCACTCAAAGTTATTTCATGCGAGGGTTGAATTTTGATGAAAACCTTACCGCTGCTAATAGATATTTGGACTTCCTGAATAACATAAATTATACGGAAGGAATCATGACTGTCAGGGGTGTTCAGCAGGCTATTAGAAATCTTCAGGGTAAAACCAATTCCAGAGTTTCATTTTCTGATGATGAATTTGATGAAGAGACCTATGTAAAAGGCTTGTCCAGTTTTGGTTCTCGTCATTTTGCCCATTATTATTTTATAAACAAAATGCGAACATTGTACCTATGGGGGGAATGGGAGCAAGCTTATGAAATGGTCAAGCAATCCGACACCTATCTCCCCGACTCACCTGGTATGCTTCATACTGCTGAACATTTCTTTTACAAAGGATTGATAGTAGCAGCATTATATTCCGGCGCCAAAGGCACTCAAGGGTCGAAATGGAAAAGCACATTAAAAAATATAGTCAAGCGATTTAAGAAATACTCCGAAAATAGCCCCTCTAATTTCACACACAAATATCAGCTGTTAGAAGCGGAATATCATCGAATTAATGGCGATTCAACTCAATGCCAAAGTCTCTATTATGCTGCCATTGAATCCTCCAAAAAATATGGCTACCTGCATGTTCAGGCTTTAGCTAATCAATTATTAACTCAGTTTCACCAAAATTCGTCACATAGTCGAATAGCGGGGTTTCACCTCAGAGATGCTGTCTATGATTATAATGCTTTGGGCGCTTCCGCCTATGCGGAATATCTTCTTGAGAAATATAATTCTATTTCATTGACAACTATTGAAAAATCAAGTTCCAGTCCGATAGGAAATGTAAAAAGATCCTTGGGAGATTCAATTGTTTCCAATATTGACCTGAAAACAATTTTCAAATCTTCAGAAGCCATCTCTCAACAGGTAAGGCTTAAGGATTTATTATCAACAATGATGAAAATCATTATTGAAAATGCAGGCGCTCAGCGAATAGTATTATTTCTTAAAGAAGGTAATCAATTAATGGTGCAAGCAGAATGTCTGGCAGACAACCAGGAAGTTCAGATTTTTTCTAAAGTTGCGTATAGCCAATATGACAAAACACCTAATTCGGTAGTGAATTTTGTGATTAATACGAATGAACCTGTGATATTGGATGATGCCTATCAAAGTGGAAAGTTTGGTAATGACGCTTACATTGTTGGTCAACAAGTACGCTCCATTTTATGCGCGCCACTTTCCAATTTGGGTAAAACAATTGGTGCGATTTATCTGGAAAATAATTTATCCGATGGGGTATTTACTCAAGACAGAATTGACCTTATCATTCTGTTGAGTGGTCAAATGGCTATTTCAATTGAAAATGCCATGCTCTATGAAAATTTGGAAGAAAAGGTGAAGGAGCGAACCGAACAATTGAAGTTGGAGAAAGAAAAATCTGACAGCTTACTGTTAAATATTTTGCCATCATATATTGCTCAAGAACTGAAATCTACCGGAAATGCGAAGGCGAAGCATTTTAAACAAGTCACAGTTCTTTTTGCTGATATCGAAAACTTTTCTAATATCTGTGAGCAGCTAGGGGCAGATGAATTGGTTTACCAACTTAATTACTTCTATACTGCTTTTGATAAAATTATCATGAAATACAACATCGAAAAAATCAAGACAATTGGGGATTGTTATATGTGTGCAGGAAGTCTCGATACGGATGAAGCAATGAGTCCGAAACCAGTGATAAATGCGGCTATAGAAATTCAGCAATTTATGAACGAAGAAATTGAAAGAAGAGTAAAATCAAATCTTCCGCCTTTTTACCTCCGAATTGGAATACACACCGGCCCCGTGGTGGCAGGGATAGTTGGGTTAACGAAATTTGCTTATGACATTTGGGGTGACACCGTCAACATCGCCTCTCGCATGGAAAGTAATGGAAAAGTTGGAAAAATAAATATCAGTGGAGATACCTTTATTTTAATCAAAGATGATTTTACGTGTACACATAGGGGTAAAATTGAAGTGAAAAATAAAGGGATGTTAGACATGTATTTTGTCGAAAATTAAATTGGCCTATTGGCTAAATCATTGATTTTCTTCTAAGCTGGTAAGGTAAAATGAAATGCCCATGATAAATTCTTCTCACACAGCAGGATGATTATCTAGGTCATTCCATATGGCTGCTTAAAAACATATTATTGTCATATGAATTAGGAAGTCCTAAGTTTTTTTTCACCGCAAAGTTTGCGAAGGAATGCAAAGAGGCGGGGTATCCTTTGAGGTTTTTAGAACCTCGAAGGATTTTTTTATCAACCACAAAGTCAAATAAAAAACTCGGTGAATCTCTGTGTATTCCTCTGTGAAACTCTGTGTCACTTAAAACTCGCTTTCAACCAGGATTCACCAAAAAAAGCTGAAAGAAAAATCCTTCAGACTTTTTTTTTCCTATTTTAATTGGCTAACCAGCCTCCTCCGAGTGCTTTATATTAGCGAACGGAGGATGTGAGTTGGTTTTGCAAAGCCAGTGATTTTTCAAATTCAGAATAATACAAATTATGCTCAGCATCCAGCACTTGGAGGAATGAGGTGTACCCATTGTCATACAAAGCTTTGGAAAGCATCAAGGATTTTTCTGTTGCAGCAACTTGCGTTTGCCTCGCTTCATTGGTGAAAGTTCGGATCTCTGCAAGGGAATTTTCCACTTCTGCAAAAGCTTCCAAAACCCTCTGCTCATATTGATACGCATACTGTTTGGCTCTTGCCCGCTCGGTTTCTACTTTTCGCTTAATTTGTCCATACCGGAAAACAGTAGCAGCTAATTGTCCGGTAATGGATCCTAAAACCGAACCTGGTACAAACAGCAGAGAAATATCCTGGCTGACCACTCCCGGAACTCCGGTCAAACTCAACGTAGGAAATCTCATTGCTACCGCCACACCGTTTAGCCCTGTCTGTTTAGAGAAGGTTGGGAATTAAAATTTTGCCTACTTAAATTCAAAAAGGATTTGACAAAAAAAATCTTCCTGATCAACAGGGTTCGATATGAATCAGCACGTGGCCCAATTCCGGGATTTCACTTTGAAGAGTATCTTTAAGTTGGTGAGCGATGTGATGTCCTTCTTTCACACTCAGCATGCCATCCACATTGGCATGGAGGTCTACATGATAGATCATCCCGGCTTTTCGGACAAAGCATTTTTCCGTTCCTTCAACTCCGGGCACGGTCAACGCTACTTTCCGGATTTCCTGAGTCAAATCCTCGTGGTTGTTTTCATCCATCACCTCACCCAATGCCGGGCGAAAAATCAGGTAACAGTTGTATAAGATAAAACCTACCGCGAGCAGCGCTGCATAATCATCGGCTACTTCATATCCCACTCCGCCAACCAATGCAATTGTAATTCCTATGAAAGCCGCCACTGAAGTAATGGCGTCACTTCGGTGATGCCATGCTTCTCCTTTTAGCGAAGTGCTTTTCAACTTTTTACTCCTTCTGATTACTACCTGAAAGGAGATTTCTTTCCAAAGAATGATTCCGGCTAAAACCCATAAAGTCCATTTTTCAGGCAATCTATGCGGTGTTTGTATGTTTAGAATAGATTGCCAGGCAATCGTTGCTGCGGAAATGATTAAAAATCCAACGACCAAAAATGTGATCAGGGGTTCCGCTTTACCATGGCCATAAGGATGGTTGTCGTCTGCAGGACGAGCTGAATATTTGATTCCAAACAAAACCAGAATTGAGGCAAATACATCTACAACCGACTCGATCCCATCTGCGATCAAAGCGAAGGAATTTCCGAAAATACCCGCTATAAACTTGATTGCAGCCAAAGCTATGTTTCCCAGCATGCTGAAAATGACGGTTCTGACAGCCAGGTTATTTTTGTTCATAGTTGGGTTAAATTCCGGAAGGCTAAAAGTAGGGAAATAGTAAAGGTTCAGGAAGGAAATGATTCTTATTCCGATTACCGTTATTTTCTTTTATGATTATCCGCAATTCTGCCAGTAAGGTGAAAATGAGGTGAGAAAATGGCGGATAATCGTCCACAGACTACGGTCGACTGACCACAGTTGCTGCTTTTGAACTTC
>VFKK01000310.1 GCA_009885605.1 Cyclobacteriaceae bacterium
AGAAGAACAAATTGAAATCATACCCTGCGAAAGATCTGAGAATAATCATCACGACCCAGATTCCGATGGCTGCGGCATGACCGGCAAACTTATTATTGACCACCAGATGCACAGCAAAAACCAACATGATCATCTGGAGATAATCCGGCAAAGTGATCAGATAGCTGTCAATCAGATAGGCTCCAATATTGTAATTGAAGTAACCTTTCAGAGTTTGAATGACAATCCCAACCACGATCGGAAGAGTTGCCAGGATCACACAGATCATCGCCATCCCGAGAAACTTGGAAGCGATTACGACTCCGTCTTTGACCGGGAAAGTATCATTGATGATCGAGTACCCGGTTGACTTGTCCCGGTGGAGGGATTCACCGGTGAAAAATACCAGAATGATAAAGACGAATAAGACATAATCATACGTCTTAAATTCCAGCAGCATCGAGGTGACCGGATGTGACGGTACGCTGTACAGCGTCTGACCAATCCAGAAATCCAGCACCAGAAAGATCATTCCGCCCAGCAAAATAGATCGAAAATAGACGTCTTTGAGGACATTTTGGATCTCAATTTTAGTCAGCGTTTTCAGAGACGACCATTGGTATGAGCCGGAGAAATCGCCTTTGATTTTTTGCAAAAAGCGGTTCGGAGCTTCTTCTATGATGGCTTCCGGCTTCGTTTTTTTCTGGGAAGTTTGGAAGAAATAGCTGAAGCTAAATCGATAATAGGCCGCCAAAAAGAGAACGATACCCACGCTGAACCATAAGATTCGATTGAGCAGTAAGTTTCCGGTAATGGAAAGCAGGAAGTTGTTTTGCTCAAAAGGGGTCAGATAGCGAGTTTGAATGTCGAAGGAATTCAACCCAAAAGGATCAATGATTTGTACCAGATCTTTGTTTTCGATGTCCTGAGCCAGAAAATTCGCCAGGAGATACCCGATGAAAATTACAATCCCACCCGAGTAGATCGATTTAATGTTTCGGGTGAAAACCACCATCGCAAAGAAAAGTGATCCTGCAAGCCAGAGATTTGGGACGACGAGCGTGAGCCATGGCTGGAAGTAATTGACCAGCAAATTGGGTCCGTATCGGGCAGCATCCGTGCCGAAAAGTGGCCCCAGCAAACTGCCTAAGTAGATTCCAAGCAGGGTTCCGAGGGAAATAAATAGCAGCGTAACAAACGATCCCCAAAATCTGCCCATGAAATAGGCGAACTTCGAAATAGGATAGCTGAAAAGGAACGTGGCAGTTTTATGCTCGATGTCCCGATAAATCGGTACGCCCATCACCGCTGATGCGATCAAAATCCCAAAGAGGGAAACCAAAACCAATAAATTGGCGATGACGATCGGTGCGTTGTGATAGACTTTTTCAGATGCGGGAGTGTTGCCAAAGCCAATCAGCAACAACGTCACAATCATCAACAATGCGAAATAGATATAAGTAGCCGGTCGGCTGAATCTATACTTCAGTTCAAAAATGAAAATATCCAAAAACATAAACCCGGATTAGATAGTGATTGGATCTACTTTTCTGGAAATAAAGCTGAAGTACACATCCTCCAAATCTGCAGGAACTGCCTCAAATCCATTTCCAGGCTCGGTTTCACTTTCAATTCTCAGGCTGAGTTTCCCCTCGATCAGCTTAGTAGAGATCACATGAAAATCTTTCCTGTATTGATCCAGTTCGCTTTTGTCAATGGCTTTCTTGAAGATTTTTCCTTGCACCATGGCTAGTCCGTCTTTCGGTTTTCCATGCATCAGCACTTCCCCCTGACAGATGATCGCCATATTGGAGCATAGTGTATTCACATCCTCGACGATGTGAGTTGAAAGAATTACGATCGTATTTTCGCCGATTTCGGAAAGCAGATTGTAGAATCGGTTTCTTTCCGAAGGATCCAAACCAGCCGTTGGTTCGTCGACGATGATCAGAGAAGGATTTCCCACCAATGCCTGCGCAATTCCAAACCGCTGACGCATCCCTCCTGAGAATGTCCCAAGTCCCTTTTTGCGGTCTTTGAAAAGATTTACTTTCTGCAGGAGACTCGCAACCAATTCCTTCCGCTCGGATTTATTGCCGATTCCTTTCATCTGAGCGATGTGGTCGAGCATGGTTTCGGCATTGATTCTTGGGTAAAGCCCAAAATCCTGCGGAAGATATCCAAGTCGCTCCCGCACGCTTTGCTTGTCTTCGAGCACGTTGATGTCATCTAAAAAAATACTTCCGATGTCAGCATCCTGAAGAGTGGCGATGGTTCTCATCAGCGTGGATTTACCGGCGCCATTGGGTCCGAGAAGGCCAAACATTCCCTGCGGAATGGTCAGTGAAATGTCATTCAGCGCTTTCACGCCGTTTGAGTACGTTTTTGAAAGATTTTTAATGATTAATTCCATAGATCAAGGGTTGGTGAGTTTTTGAAACAGGTTTATTACTTTATTGATAGGCCAGATTGGAAATATTATATTCTATAGATGTTGAATATAACAAAATGATTTTGAAGGATTTTTTGAAGAACATATAATTATTGGATTTAGGCGGTAGATGCAGAATTTTGATTGCTGGTTGTGCGGTTTTAAGAAAAAATCTCTATCTATTCCGGATAAATATCTTTTAGCCCCGATGATATCCAGGTACTCCTTTGTTATCCTATTTATTTCAGTCTTCCTTTTAGTCTCCTGCGGAAAGCAAGATTTTTCCGAGCAGCTCGGAGCTTTCGAAGTATTCGCTGAGATGGTCCAATCAGAAGTGAAGCCAATGGCATTGAGTCATCCTATGAGCAGGGAGGAAATGGATCTCTTTTTCCCGGAAGCAGAAAAAATCGCAGCGGAATTTGGGGTGAAAATCCAACGGGAACCAGAACTGATTGAAACCTCTCTTTTCAGTTCTGAGACGGTAAAAGACAAGGAAGTCATTCTTATTTACAGTGGAAATTCTCTTTCAGCTTACGAAAACCTGAAACAAGAAATTGAAGACCTGAAAGCTAAAAATGAGTTTGACAGCCCAAGAAAGGAAGCTCATTCCCGTCGCTTTGGTCGGCTTTTAGGGTATCCGGTTTCGAGGATTAATTCCCTTTTGG
>VFKK01000164.1 GCA_009885605.1 Cyclobacteriaceae bacterium
TGGGTTAATTGGTTAATGGTGATTATGTTATTGGGTTATTGGTTAAAAGGATTAAGGAATTAAGAGTTATGGTGAAAAATGTCATTTCCAATTCAGCTTTGGGGATTTTGGTTTCGGGTATTTAGGAGGAAAGCCCGTTCGCATAAAATTCAGAGGTTATTTGAAAAGTCAAAGACATGAGTCTTATCTTTCGATTCTTAAAAATCACCAATGAAATCACCAATGAAATCACCCAAAACCCTGGTCTTTCTTTTAGGATTCATTCTAATTTCATGCACGTTGTCAGCTCAGCAAAATCCGGTCATGCTTCCAGTCGTTTCCTCCAGAATCAATGGAGTCAACATATTTGGAAAGCCTGTGGACCAGCAGACCAGATGTGTCCACTGGCATTCCCAACTCGATGTAATTGCGATCAAGTTCAAATGCTGTGACAAATATTATCCGTGCTTCAGCTGTCATGAAGAAACTGCAGACCACAAACCGGAAGTTTGGCCTCAAGCTGAATTCGATTCAAAAGCAATACTTTGCGGAGTTTGCGGGACAGAATTAACTATCAATGAATACATGGGCAGCGATAATACTTGCCCAAAATGTCAGGCTGCATTCAATCCCGGATGCAGTAAGCATTATCATTTGTATTTTGAAATGGAGGGGAAAGAGATTGGAGATAAGAGGTAAGAGACTAGAGATTGGGGAATCGAGAGAAGAGATTGGAGATAAGAGACAGGAGACTCGAGATTAGAGAAAAGTGATCAGGCATAAGAAAATTTAAAATAAATTTAAAATGTTTATACGCTTTCTTGCTGGCAGCCAAATAGAATAAGGTTTGAAGTTCGAAAAAGCGTGATGTGGTCGGTCGACCGTCGTCAGTTGACAATTATCCTAGCTGAAACAAGGGATAACCAATAACCTATTAACCAATTTTCTGACTCACCCATGCGCAAAAACAATCAATACTTCGCCCGGAGAATCCACCGATTTCTGGGTGTTTTTATTGGAATCCAGTTCCTTTTTTGGACAATTAGCGGACTTTATTTCAGCTGGACAGATATTGATGAGATTCACGGAGACCATTTCCATCAGGATCATATGATGCATCAGCCGATAACCACCCTTGTTGATTTGAATAAGTTGGATTCTACGCTGGAGATCTCAAAAATGGAACTCAGATTTGTAAAGCACCAGCCCTATTATTGGGTCAATGAATCTTTACTTTTCAATGCTCAAACCGGTGAACCCAAAGGAGAAATCACTGAGGATGAAGCAGAAGAAATTGCTAAAATATTCATCAAAGGAGACTTTGAGGTTAAGTCAGCTGAATACCTGACCGAAACCGGTCCGCATCACGAATACCGCGGAAGACCGCTTCCTGCATGGGCAGTTCACTTCGATCATCCCGAAAATCTAACCGCTTACATCGATGCAAAAAGCGGAAATTTTGAGCGGGTCCGACACAGCAGCTGGCGTTGGTTTGATTTCCTTTGGATGTTTCACACGATGGATTACGCCGGCCGGGACAATTTCAATAACATTCTACTGAGAGCTTTCTCCTTATTTGGTTTGGTCACGATTGCTTCAGGATTCACGCTTTTCTTTATGACGTTGAAAGGACGGAAAAAGTAAGTCAGTTGTGGGATGTCCGATGACCGATGAAGAATGTGAGATGTCTGATATAAGATATATGATTTACACCAAATCGTACAACGCATTTCTAAAATCTTAAATCTTATGTCTTAAATCTTACTTTCAAAGGGTAAGCCTCACTCCCAAAAATCCTCTGATCCCCTGATTTGGAGCGAAAACATAATTTGGGTCAAAGGTAAGTGCATTTGGATTTTCGGGAGTTGGAACCACCGAGCCGTCCGGTGCGAAAACAACATTTTTGTCAAAAGGATCAAAGGACCGGGCGATGCTGTTTGCCGGTGGGGTGAAATTCAGCAGGTTTTTTACACCGCCATAAATCTCCCAATTCTCTCCTATTTTTTTGGTCAATTGGATATTCTGAATACTATACCAAGGCGAATATTCCGGCCTGTCGTCCAATTCTCCCAAACGTGGTAACCTCATTGGGCTGTAGATATTGCCGGTGTAATCTACCGACAAACCCAATCTGATAAACTTATATCCGATTGACCAAACGCCGGAAAATTTTTCAGTGAGCAATTGACGCGTTTTGATTCCTTCCTCTTCGATACTCACATCCATTAGCGTGGCCCCGGCATTAGCTGTAAATCCATTTGACCAGGCGGCATCTATGTTCAGGGAAACCCCTTTGGAAACAGCGGATCCATCCAAATTTGAGTAGATGATCTGATTGGGATTGGTTTCGTAATCCGGGATAATTCGGTTCGTGAAATAAGTGTAGAAGGCACTCGCATCAAATCCGATAAAAGTGCCGGAGGTGGTATAGATCTTTTTAACCAGGTTGGCATTTACATTCCAGCTTTGCTCGGGCTTCAATTCTTCGGTGAAAATCACCTCTCTCGCTCCTGTCAGTGCAGCGTGATCTTCTGTGAAAACATTGGCTACCCGAAACCCATTTCCTGCGGAAAGTCTGAAAACTGTGGCTTTGTCAGCTGATGAAAGCTTGTAATTAACCCGTGGTGAGAAGATGGTCCCGTGTAGTGAATTGTAATCAACTCTTGCTCCCAAAAGCAAGCTTTGGTTCTCGGTCAGTTTGACTTCATCCTGAAGGAAAATCCCTGGCAAATGTGTAATAGAAGGCTGATTTAATCCACCGGATTCGTTTGAAGTTGCAGAAGTGTTGTCATCATAGAAAGTATAGCGATAGGCTAATCCAAGTAAAAGATTATGTTTTTGGACAGTTTTTGCCCAAGTAAATTGGCCAAAACCTACGTATTGGTCAGCTATGTAAACCGTGGTTCCGTAGACTGAGTTCTGATTATGTCCATTCGCAGAAAACTGAAAATTGATGTTTTCTGAACCCGGTAATTGCCAGGTTCCAAAAGTCTCCCAGCGACTGGTATAGATGCTCTCACCGTATACTTCATTACCGCCACGAAATTCCGGTGCCCAGTTCATTTCTCCGCCCCAACGATTCTCATACACATACCGACCAGCCAGATTAAAGACTTTATTCTCAGGTCGAATGAAATTCAACTTTTGAAAAACTGAGATTCTTTTCGCCAGGGTCAAATCAGTAAATCCATCTCCATTGTTATCAATCGGATTATCGTAATAGAATCCATTAATTCCGGTTAGAGATTGAACTTTCTTTCCCCAATCCGAGCGAATTCCCAGATCCAGATTCACTTCCCCCCAGCCTGTTCCAAAAGCATCAATAGCCAGCTTCGGTGCTGATTCAGGCCTTTTCGTGATTACATTAATAAGCCCACCAACAGCCTCGGAACCATAAAGCGTGGATGCCGGACCTTTGACCACTTCGATCCGATCGATCAAAGCCTGCGGAATTCCCGTCAATCCATAGACTGTCGCTAATCCTGACACAATCGGCATTCCGTCGATCAGCACCATCGTGTATGGACCTTCCAAGCCGTTAATATGAATATCTCCGGTATTGCAGACGTTACAGTTGATTTGAGGGCGGACGCCATTTACATTTTGAAGTGATTCAAAAATCGAAGGAGTTGGATTCTTTCGGAAAAAATCTGATTTGTATACTTCTACCGGAACAGGACTATCGAGCTTCGAAACCTCTTGCATCGTACCACTGATGACCACTTCATCCAGTCCTCCATCCATTTCACTTAGATTGAAAATCAATTCAGAAGCAGATTCCAGAGGGATTTTAATCGTTTTTTGATCGGTTTGAAAACCAATCATGGAGGCCTGAATTGTATAAGTCCCGGCTTGATCTATGGGGATTGAGAAAGCTCCATTGGCATCGGTTACTGACCCTTTAGAAGTTCCCTTGATCAAAACATTGGCAAACTCTAACGGTTCAGAACCGGCTAAAACCTTTCCCGAGATTTTGAAGGATTGGGCAAATCCCTGAAAACCTGCTAAGACCAGAAGAAAGATTGAAAATATGATTCGACGCATAAGTTTATTAGATACGACAAAAGTATATTGTTAGATTCATCTAACAAAATTGTTTTTAATAAATTTTAATAATATTTGGAGACTCAAGGATTTAGAGATGGCATCACAAACGGAAGAAAATTACCTGAAATCACTTTTTAACCTCGCCAATCCACAGGGTGAGGTCAATATCTCTGACCTTGCCAATCAGATGCAAGTCAGCATGCCCACTGTCAATAGCATGGTGAAGACCTTGCAAAAAAGCGGTTGGCTGATTTATGAAAAATATAAGCCGGTAACACTGACTTCAAAAGGTCAAAAAGAAGCGGCTCTGATCATTCGAAAACATCGGCTTACAGAAATGTTTTTGGTCAATAAAATGGGATTTGGCTGGGAGGAAGTTCATGAAATAGCCGAGCAGATTGAGCATATTCATGCCCCGAAACTCTTCGAAAGAATGGACGAAATGATGGGTTACCCAACGATCGATCCCCATGGATCTCCGATACCGGACAAACTAGGCAGAATACAGGAAATCAATTACTTATCTCTTTCCAAAATTAAACCTGATCAAACCGTAATCCTTGCTGCCTTGGCCAATTCCTCTACGGAATTTTTAGAGTTTTTGAATAGCCGAAATCTGAGTTTGGGTACCGAATTGCAAATACTTTCGAAAGAGGGGTATGACCAAAGTATTGTTGTGAGCTACCTCAACCATCCCGGTGAAACGCTGAGTGAAAAAGTTTGTGAGAAACTGCTTGTCCGGATTTTAGATTTATGATATGGGATGTATGATGTAGCGCAAAATCTTATGTCTTAAATCTTATGTCATAAATCAAGGCTTCCATCCCCGATTTGACTTTTTATCAGCATTGGACTTCTTTTCTTTCAAGCGTCTTTCAATCGCACCTTTGCCTGGCTTGGTAGCTTTTCGGATCTTTTTCCTTTCAAAAGCTTTGCGAAGCAAGTCTCCAAACTTCTTGATCACCAATTCCTTATTTTGAATCTGGGAGCGCTTTTCCTGAGATTGGAGATTCAAAAAACCTTCCTGATCGATCTTATTGGCCAATTTTTGATTTAAAATCAGTTTCTCTTCCTCAGATAAAAATGCTGAATTAGTAACGTTGAAACTGAGCTGAACTTTTGTTTCAACTTTATTGACATTTTGACCTCCCGGACCGCCGCTCCTCGCAGTTTGGAATTCCAGTTCAGGCAGAAAAACTCCTTCAGAAAGGCGCTGGTTGATGGATTTGAAAGCAGACATTAGATATTAAACACAAGAAATCAGACGAAAAACAGAAAATCAGTTGACTTGCAAGTTACCTCAAAACAGTAACTTTTTACCCTCTCTCCTGATTCTTGGTTGGCTTTCCTGATGATTAATACAATTCGGTTGTTCTCTCAAGCGCATAAAAAAATTGACTCAGCCATGCCGGGCAATCAAGACAAAAAAAAACCTCAGATTTTGAATCTGAGGTTAATATGAATTTTTACTGATTATAAATCTTCAACATTCTCAACACCGGTTTCCCAATGCCTGCTGGCTTTTTTCTCACCCGTGGCATGCTTATCTGTCAATCTTTCTTCGATTGAATCTTTGGTTCTTTCTGTAGCTTTTCTCGGTTTTCTTGGCTCAAAAGTTTTCAAGAGTAAATCCTTGAATTTCTTAATCACGATTTCCTTGTTTTCAAGCTGAGAGCGCCTCTCCTGCGCCGATAAATAAAGCATTCCTTCCTCGTTGATTTTTTTAGGAAGCTTTTTGAAGAGCATTATTTTCTCATCATCGGTCAGATAGATTGAGTTTTGAATATCAAAAAGCAATTGAACTTTTGATTCAATCTTGTTGGTGGTCTGCCCTCCAGGTCCGCTGCTAAGAGAAGTACGGAAATGAAGCTCATGCAAGAGGTCTCCCTCTGTGATTCGGAGATTTATTGGCTTTTCCATTTGGACGATTTTTAAAATTTATCTTAACCTAAAATACGAAAAAATCAGGATTCAAAACCTATTTATAATCATCTGATTCAATGATTTTTGCTTTAAATCGTATTTAAAAGCAACTTCGGATTCCGCAACTTTTCCGGTAAAATAATTCAACAACTTCTAAAAGTTGTTTTAAAGAAATTCACGAAAGCTAAAAAAAACTCACACACCGGTGATCTCCCTGAACTTTACACTCTGCCGTTGGCTCAGGTCAATTTTATGTCCTGATTTCATCACAATCAGAAGGGTGCTGTTGAAATACGGCTCAATTTGGCTGATAAAATCCAGGTTGAACATATACTGTCGATTGGCTCTGAAAAAGAGATCCGCAGGAAGTTTCTGTTCCAAATAACTCAGTGACTTATGCAAAAGCGGCTGCTGGTTTTCATAAAATACCCGCACATAGTTTCCTACACTTTCCAGCAAATAAATCTTCGATATGGGAACGAAATGGCACTTTTCACCGTCTTTGATAAAAATCTTTTTATCTGCACTAAGCCTTTTTTCGGATGGGTTTTCGAGTGTTTGAACCCTAAACCGGAATCGGTGAATAGCATCCGCCAACCGATTTGGATTGAGTGGTTTGAGCAAATAATCCAGAGCATTTACCTCAAATGCCTTGATGGCAAACTGATCGTAAGCGGTAACGAAAATCACTTCCCGCACGTCCTCTAAACTTTCCAAAAACTCGAATCCATCTTTGCCAGGCATATTGATATCCAAAAATATCAAATCCGGCTTTAGCGCATTACATTCCGAAATAGCCTTGTCTACCCGATCCGAAAATCCTACTATTTCAAGATCCTCAAAAGGCAAAAGTAAAACTTTCAATTCCTCTAAAGCGAGAAGCTCATCATCAACCAGATAGACAGTTTTTTTCATATTAAAGAATCGGATAAGTGATTTTAGCGATAACTTTTGTATCTGAAATTGAATCCAAAATAAAGGACGCTTTGTCAGAAAACAGACTTTGCAGCCGCTTTTGAAGGTTGTTTAGCCCGATTCCCAAGTAAAAAGTCTTCTTGAGTTGACCGGAATTTATCACTTCTATCAGCAAATTTTTTCCGCGGATTCTGCTTTCAATCCAGATTTCTCCACCCTCTTCAAGCTGTGTGATTCCATGCTTGATCGCATTTTCGGCAAGTGTCAAAACCATGGCAGGTGGCACTTTTACTTCCAATGTTTCCTCCTGAAGTGAAATATGAACATCCAATCGCTTTCCAAATCGGATCTGTTCGAGTTCCAGATATTTGACCACCTCATTGATTTCCTCATTGAGCGCGATCAAAGGAGATTTTTCGTAATTCAGGGTAAATCGGAGCAGTTCTGAAAGCTTGATAATTGCATCCCGGGCTTTATCCTGATCTATCAATACAAGGGCTTTGATGCTGTTCAACGCATTGAAAAGGAAATGTGGATTGAGTTGATTCTTCAACAATTCCAATTCCGCGGATTTGGCGACATTCTCAAACAATAATTTTTGCTCTGTAATTTCAGCGTTCTTTTTGAGGATATGATAGAGGTAATAAATGATAATCCAGACAACTACATAGCGACCCAGATTCATGATTTGTCCAAAAAAACCAATCCAAAATTCCCCATTTCTGAAATTGTCTAATTCCTGTATCAGAATAGGAAAAAAGAGTAAAACTGTCATAATCAGAGAAATGATCATCACATCAACGAATGCTCTGAACCAAATTCTGGAAAGGGATTTTCCAAAAACTTCCTCCTTGATAAACCACACTTTGTAAAAATGCGAAGTCAATAAACCCACCGCTGATATCAATACAAACTGCTGAAAATATTCCCATTTGAATTCCCCTACAATGAAAAATGTATAATTGATGGTTTCAATAAAAATAATGGAGCTCCAGCCCAGAATCTGGAGCAGCCAATATGTTTGAGATTTAGTCAGAGAAACGGATTTATTTCGTTCCATTAGTTTTGAAGAGCTGGTATTTTTTCCTCTTGTTTAACTGGATCCACTGAATAGCCTGCCTTCCTGAGAAGGGAAATCACACCAGATTCTCCTCCCAAATGCCCCGCTCCAACAGCCACGAAAACCGAATTGTTATGCATAGCCTCTCCCATTTTTGGGACCCAGGATTTATTCCGATCATCCAGCAAAACGGAGCGATATTCGGACATCATTCCCTCCGAATTCATGACTTTATCCATCGCCTCAATATCTTCCGTGAGATAGGCGGACATCATATTTTGAAGATCCTTATCCGACTCCTCGTCTGTCAAAAGCTTTCCAAGTTCCTTCAGCTGCAGATCCTGTGGGATCTGATCAAAAATTCCGACCTGAAATTCAACTGTCTCAAGACCGGAGACCGGAATTCCGGCTTCGCTGGCTTTCGAAGTAAAAAATCCTTCATAGCTCTCAATCTCGGCACAAGGAAGCACTTTCAGCAAAACCATGGAACTCAACACAAATGGTTTTAAAACTCCCAGCTGAGCCAATCCTGCCCCATAATTTTTCGTCAGAAATTCATCAAGTGCATCGGCCATCGGCTCGTCCATTTCTCCCTGGATATTTTTCATATTCGGATTGATGGAAACTTGCTGCATTTTGGTTTGAAGTTCAGGATCACTCATATCAAGCTCCATGATGAGTTTATCAGTTTTTTCAAAAGCAGAGAGGATTCGCTCATCCATAAGAAAGTCGGATTTGCAAATGATATGAATCGTACCAAATATGTAAGATTCCTTCTCGAGCCCATTTCCGCTTACCTTCCAAAGTACAGAACTCTTCTGACCATTTGCGTTTCCCACCATCCATACCATAATCAGGATGGCCAAACTGAATTTTCCTAAAATGTTCGATTTCATGGTCGTTGTTTTTAAATGATGTACCAAAGTAGATTCGAAAAACTTCAACGTTCTCTCTCTAATCCATAAGTGCATGAATTTATTGATAAATGAAGATTGGAGGAAATCAAATATTTGCCTCAATTATTTAAAGTTGATTTCAACCAGATACACACTCCAGAAACAGCTTAATTCAAATTCGGATAAAATCTCGATTTTAAATCATACTTTAAACCTCAACTCTATCAAACCCAAAACACTATGAAATCGAGCATGACGAAAACGCCACATACTGGGATGATTATCAGTAATGCGAGATTCCATCTGACCATTCAAAAACAAATTAAAAACAGATGAAAAACAGAAGAGAATTTTTGATAAAATCAGCACTTGGCGCCACCGGATTGGCTTTAGCTCCTTCCTGGCTGAAGGGTGCTCCCGCCCTTATCAAATCCTGGAACAAACCTGATTCCTTGATCAATGGCGTACAAATCGGATGCATTACATACTCATTCAGATCCTTGACCGATCAAAGTGCCGAGGCAACTCTTCAATACGTGAAAGATTGCGGAATCAGTGCAATTGAGTTAATGGGAGACCCTGCAGAAACGTTTGCGGGAATGCCGGCATCCCCGATCAATCGAACCAGAATGTTTCAACTTGGCGGAAAGCAAAGACGAGGCGAAGTACTCACCGATACTGAAAAAGCTGAATATGCTGACATGAGTGCTCAAGCTGCTGCTTACGGTAAAACTGTCGCCGAGTGGAGAGCAAAGGTAGATATGAAGAAATTTGAAGAAATGAGAAAAATGTACAAAGACGGTGGCGTGAGCATCTATGCTTTCAAGCCAAATGCCTTTGCAAAGAATAATACAGATGCAGAAATCGCCTACGGAATGAAAGCTGCGAAAGCACTCGGCGCAACTCACGTGACCTTGGAGCATCCTTCAGACGATGCACATACACTGAAGCTGGGCAAAATGGGTGAGCAACACGGGATGTCCGTGGGGTATCACGGACACGAGCAGGAGACCTTTACATTCTGGGATACTGCACTAGCGCAAAGCCCAAAAAATGCACTGAATCTCGATGCAGGTCACTACATAGCTGCGGGTCATACAGATCTTATTCCCCTGATCGAAAAGCAACACTCCAGAATTCTGAGCATGCATACCAAGGATCGCCAAACTCCTGCAAACGGAAAAGGAAATCTAACCTGGGGAACCGGCGATACACCGATCAATGAAATGCTGCAATTGATGAGCAAAAACAAGTATAAGTTTCCTGCGACCATTGAGTTGGAATATCAGGTTCCTGAGGGATCAGATGCAGTGAAAGAAGTCCGGAAATGCGTTGAATATTGTCAGAAGGCATTGGCTTAATTCATCAAAAAAATCTAAATGCAAAACGGCGGTTTCACAACCGCCGTTTTTTTTGTCTAAGGTTTTCTTACTACCTCTGCCATCGTAGTAATTGGCCTCTCCAGGATTGGAACCATTTCGGCTCTGACTTCCGCAAAAAGCTTTCGGATTCTGCAGGTTTTTTCGTCTTCGCATTCTGCACAAGCTTCATAAAATCGCTCCGAAATACAGGGAATCAAAGCAATTGGTCCATCTACAACCCGCATGATTTGAGCTATGCTTATCTCAGATGGATCTTTTGCCAGCGTGTAGCCTCCCTCTGCTCCCCTCACGCTTTTGACAAGTTGATGGGTTTTTAGGTCACGGAGGATATTTTCCAAAAACTTATAAGGAATATGCTCCCGTTCCGAAATTAATTTGGCTGAAACCGGCATTTCGTCCGGATGATCCTGAAGGTAAAGAATAGTTTTTATGGCGTATTTGGCGCGTTTGGAAAGCATATTTCAAATTTGGGCTCAACCAAAGTACTAAAAAAAGTAGTCTTTCACTTAGTTTTCCTTCCATACAAAAAGGGTAATTGAACATAAAACAGCCATCCTAATGCCCAATGGGGCTCTTCTCTCCCGCCCTTACATCGGATTCGAGTCGATTCACTTTGGGAGGTATTGGACAGGTTGCAAATTCAGTAAAAGCACAAGGTGGGTTGAATGCATAATTGAAATCAATAGTAGTAATCCCGGTTCGATCCGGATAGGCGACATAAAGGTATCTGCCTGTTGGGTAGGTTTCAGTTCCATTTGTCAGATCGGAAAAAATCACAAAGAGTTTTCCTTCCTCATCCACAGCTGTTAATTCAAACTTTTCTCCTGCTATCTCAAATTTCAAAATCCCCATTACTTTCCATTCAATCACTTGGCCAAGGACATTGGGAATATTGATCGTTTCATTGAATTTGGGAATGAATGTAGCCTGAATAGCTAAAGTTGAATGGTAATCAAAATATGGAATAGGTTGAAATTCTGACAATCCGGGATGTTCCAAATCCCTCAATCTCATCGCGAATTGACCTCCCCGATTGATTACGGTCCATTTCCAACGATCATAATAAATGCCCCCTTTTCTATATGATTCGACCGGAAATTGTAGCGTTTCTCCTGGAGATAGTTCTTTGTTCTGTCTGATCAGTTTTGGGTTGAAAGAAAACCAAACCGAATCATTTTCAATCTGAAAGGTACCAATCGTGTTTCCACTTGGTTGATTTGAAATCACCAAACTGTCTTTTTCAATCGGATTCAAAAAAGCATTTTCCTGATCGATCCAAAACAATCCAACCAAGTTTATCCAGCCGTCCTCAGCAAGAATCTCATCTGTTCGCTGAATTTTCCACACTTCATGATCTTTGTTTTGAGCGTAAGTCAGCAAGGACTGAGCGAGGAAAAGCAGAAGTAATAAATATCTCTTATAAATTTTCATTGGAAGTAATTCAGACCAATATAAAGGAAAGGGTATTGACTTTGAAAGAAGACTCACTTGTACCAATTCAAAAAGAAAAGTCAAATGTCTTCCGAATAGTAGAAATAGCTGCTTTCTTAAAATGTGTCTCAGGAGTACGAATTCGATGTTTCTCATTTTTTTTTCTGGAATCATTTGTAATTCCCAAAGTAAATATAACTTTGCCTATAATTCCTACCTGTTTAGTGGGTTATATATAAATAACACTAGTTAGTACTCAACCTATTTGTAGTCAATATGAAAAAATCACTACTCCTAATTTTTGCATTTTTCTCACTAGTGAACTTTGCAAAAGCACAAACTGAAATAAAGGGGAAAGTAAATGACCCATCCGGAGAACCATTAGTAGGAGCAACGGTGGTGATTAAAGGTTCCAATACTTTCTCTATAACCAATGAATCAGGGGGGTTTTCGCTGATCTCACCCACGCAACTTCCAATAACTATCCAAATAAGTTTTGTTGGATTCAAAGCCTATAATCTTGATATCAATTCCAATTCTTCCGAACCATTGGTTATCCAGTTGGAAAATGATTTGGAGCTTGCCGAAATTCTGATCACAGCGAGAAGAAGAACCGAAGAAGTCCAAAAAGTACCCATTCCAATTTCAGTAGTTGGAGGGCCAAAGATTGAAGAATCAGGATCCTTTAATGTCAATCGGATTAAGGAACTGGTTCCGACCGTTCAGCTTTATTCTTCAAATCCGAGAAATACGACTTTAAATATCAGAGGGTTAGGATCAACATTTGGTTTGACTAATGATGGGATTGATCCCGGTGTTGGATTCTATGTGGATGGTGTCTATTTCGCAAGACCGGCTGCCACTAGCTTGGATTTCATTGATATTGAGCAAATCGAAGTTTTGAGAGGGCCACAAGGAACACTTTTTGGGAAAAACACAACAGCTGGAGCCTTCAATATTACGACCCGGCTCCCAAGCTATACTCCTGGAGGAACTGTGGAACTCAGCTATGGCAACCTGGGCTATGTCCAGGCCAAAGCTTCCATTACAGGACCATTGTCTAAAAATCTTGCCGCAAGGGCGTCCTTTTCAGGCACTCAACGAAATGGTACCATTGAAAACGTTGCAACAGGCAAATACATCAACGATCTGAATAACATGGGCTTCAGAGGTCAGTTACTTTTCAATCCCTCCAGCAAGTTAGAAATTGTATTAGCAGGAGATGTAAATTCACAGCGTCCAGATGGCTATGCGCAGGTCGTTGCAGGTGTAGTAGAAACTAAGCGTGCGCCTTACCGTCGATTCGAACAGATTATTGCTGATTTGAACTATGATTTACCTTCTCGCAATGCCTTTGACAGGAAAGTGGATCATGATACTCCCTGGAAATCCAATAATGATTTGGGGGGAATTTCATTGAATGCTGACATCCAACTCGGAGAAGGTACGCTGACTTCGACCACCGCTTGGAGATACTGGAATTGGGAACCATCCAATGACCGTGATTTTATAGGTTTGCCGGTGCTTTCACTTTCCCAGGCACCTTCAAAGCATGAGCAATTTTCTCAGGAAATCAGATATTCAGGAGATTTTTCCGAAAAACTCAGCGGAGTATTCGGACTATTTTATCTCAGCCAAAACTTAGATACTTCTCCTTACCATACAGAAGAATCAGGTGCTGCTCAATATAGATTTTCACAAAGTACTACCAGTCCGCTTTGGGCAACACCCGGATTATTGGAAGGTTATGGAATCCGAACCACATCAACGCTCAAATCGATAGGGGCAGCAATATTTGGTCAGTTAGATTGGGCAATCACTGAGAAATTACATTTCCTTCCCGGAATTCGATTTAACTACGACAAAAAAGATGTCGATTACGACAGAGTGACTTATGGAGGATTGGAAACAACTGATCCGGCTTTATTGGAGATCAAACGTTCTGTTTATTCTCCACAGAATTTTAAAGCGAATGTAGAAGATCAGAACTGGTCCGGACAGGGCACCATTGCATATCAATTCAGTGACAAGGTCAATGCATTCGGTACATTCTCTACCAGTTATAAGCCGGTAGGAATTAATTTGGGAGGTCTTCCAGCTGTTGCCGGTCAACCTTTGCTTGAATTGGCTGAAGTAAAACCGGAGTACGTGAAGCATTTTGAACTGGGAATCAAGACTACTCCAACCAAAGGGTCAAACTTGAATTTTGCATTCCACAACACCAATATCGGAGATTATCAAACCCTTGTGCAAACTGCTGAAGTCGGTGTAAACCGGGGCTTTCTGGCAAATGCGGATAAGGTGAGGGTGATGGGAGTTGAAGTGGATGGAAATATCCGGATAAGTAAGACCATCACCTTGACCGGCGCTTTGGCCTATACAGATGCCATCTATGTTTCGTTCCCAAATGCCCCTGTTCCGTTAGAAGAAACGGGCGATGAGTTTGCCTTCAAAGACATCTCCGGAGGAAGACTCCCCGGAGTATCGAAATGGGCAGGATCATTTGGCGCAGAATATTCCAAAGAAGCCAAATTCTTCGGGAAAACCGGAACCTTCTTTTTCGGATCTGATTTGTATTTCCGTTCAGAATTCTCCTCCAGCCCTTCTCCTTCTCAGTTTCTTAATGTAGAGGGTTATGCTTTGGTCAATGCTCGCACGGGATTCAGGGTCAAAGAAGGATTTTCTGCCTTCATTTGGTCTAGAAACTTGCTGAACCAAGATTACTTTGAGCAGCTTCTTCCTGCAGCTGGCAATGCTGGTCATTATGCAGCTGTTTTGGGTGATCCGGCCACGTACGGAGTTACTTTCAGATATGCATTTTAGTTTCTGGGATAATCTCTGAATTAAAAGACCGGGCTGAAATTCAGCCCGGTCTTTTAATTTATGCGTATTTGGAAAACTAAGATACCAGCAACATAGATTAAAGCTCAGCTTTGATTTGAGCAATGAAAAGGTGACTCCCTTTTTCAGATCGCTTGTAAAATAGAATTAATAATAGTTTCTGCAGGAAGTTTGGTAATACTTGGAATCATTAAGAAAATTAATTCCAAAGAAATTGGTGAGGCCTCTCTTAGATAATCCAAAGATCAAAGATTAAATCACAGTCACCTTCAATGATAAGATTTCCTTCCGCATCAAAATGATCAATTCATTTCCCGATTAATACCGGAGATTCAAAGAAAATAATCATTTTTCCCCTTTCCTCTATTAATGGAACTTGGTGAGAAATATTGAGTCAAAAGGATACCTGCAATGAAAGTCCTGTTTCAGGAAGTATTTTTATTTTGTTCTGAAGATCTCAGTATTGAAAGAAACCATCAGATAGCTCCAAACAGGAATTTTTTCAGAGTTCTCTACCTTATTCAAGAGTTCGACACTACTTTGGGCCAACAGATAAGAAAAACCAAAATTGATATCCAGCGCCTTCATCGGCTTATAATTCAGAGATAAATCATTTTCGAATCCAAGGTATCTTTCAGCCTTATTCTTTTTCTCATCCAGTAAAGCATGCTGACTAAAAAATAAATGTCCATCAGCCCTGATCGCCAATTTTGAATTGATTTTTTGAAGGATAAATAAATAAGGATTGACCAGTCCGCTCGAATTAACATCCACGGGAAAGCGAGTAAAAAAATTCATGTTTCCCATAAACTTCCAGGCAACTCCATAAAGAGGAACAAAGGATTTTGATTTATCGGTTGGTTCTGAAAGATCATCCCCACTCAGGATTTCTGCGCCCAATCTTATGGTTGTGTTTTGGATGGTTTTTCTTATTTCGGGCTGAAGGTAATAGGCAGTTATTTTTTTGAAGTTCTGGTTTGTGCCATATTGATAAAATCCATTCAAGGTCAGATACATTCCTGATCCAAAATATTCAAGTCTTCCCCCACTCGTGAGTCTTACATTTTCCTTTTTCTGGTCGTTTTCAAAGGCATCCAGCACGTTGATAGTGGCCAAAGAAACATTCGATAAAAGCTTCAATTTAAGCTGATGAAGAAGCAAATACTTGTACCTGTGTGAAGCTACCGGTGAGTATGATTGATCAAAATCCGTAGAATATGGCCGGGTAAATGCCCATGAAAAATCCGTAGTGAATTTTTTCCCTGTATAAAAAAGCCTGACACCTTCGTGCGATCGGCTTTGTTGTGCCCATGGAGCGTCTGAAAACATTCGACCATTATCCAGCAATAATCCTTGTCTTCCAATCCTTGCTGAGAAGTTTCGAAACTTTGGTTCCAGGTAAAGTTCAAAGAAATTTACACTTCCCACAGAAGACGGTTCGCCTGCTTTTCCAAACAAGTGGATCTCCTGAACAGAACCGACGGCATTTAAAAACCGAGAGTTATAATTGACTGTTAGACGATTTCTGAAGCTAACATACAGCTCAGGCGAAATTGAATCTGCTGAAGTCAATTTAAAATTGTTTCTGAATTCTGCCCGTGGCCTTATTTCAAGTTGAATAGAAAGCTGGCGATAGGTAGAATCTTCACTTTGGGCCAAGAGAAAGCCATTACTTAAACCAAAAAAAACCAAGCTCAATAATACGGGCTTGCACCATATATTTTTCAATGGTTTTTCAAGGAGAAATAAACCAATTTGAGAAAATAGCTTCATCCTTGGTCTACAAGAAATGTTCGGTGAGAATGTTAAATGGAAAGATAGAAAGTTCTAAGACTCAAAAAAATAATCAAACATCCTACCCCTACCATTAAATATTTAGGTTTGATCAGCTTGCAGATATAGGCAGCAAAAGGAGCCGCAACAACTCCCCCCAAAATAAGTCCCAGCACAGGGGCAAGACTAAGTTCTTTTACGAAAAACAAAAAGGTACTAGCGCTCGCCAGGGAAACGAAAAACTCCACAAAATTACCAGTTCCAATTGCATAACGAGGAATTTTTCCTTTGCTCAATAAAGTGCCGTTAACAATTGGACCCCATCCCCCGCCACCGACCGCATCCGCAAATCCACCTGCTGTGGCTAGTAAGGGAAGGCTTCTGCTATTCGCGTTAAAATCCGCTTTTTTCTTCTTGAATGCTTTTCCCAAAATCACGAACCCCATGACGAAGAGATAAACAGCAATCACCGGCTTCACCATTTCCCCATCAATGTTGGATAACAAGAATGCGCCTGTGATCGAACCTAAAACACCCGGGATCAATAATTTTTTGGCCAGATTCCAGTCCACATTTCCCATTTTCCAATGAGAAATCCCGGACGCCAGACTCGTAAAAACCTGTGCAAAATGAACCCATGCACTAGCCACTGCCGGCGGAATACCAATTCCCAATAATATGGAATTTGAACTCACACCGTAAGCCATGCCCAAGGCGCCATCAATACTTTGAGCGACAAAACCCACAAGCAAAAACCAAAGAAACATCTCCGTGTCAATTTCCCAGCTTTTGATGGATTCTGTAAAAGTATGAGTAATTAATAACCCGAACATCATAAGTGAAAAACCAAAAAACATTGCCCAAAATGGCTCATTCTTTAATCTGATAAGGACTTTCTCCATGGAATCGGGTTTTGGCTTATTTATTAAAGCCTAAAAATAGATTAAAACTATTTACCCTACAAAATTTATAGGGTAAATAGTTTTTTAGAATAAAATCAATCAAAATACACTCGTATCTGGTGATTCGTCAAAGGAAAAAAGTCGTATCAACCTTAAATTTAAAGGGAGAAATACTCTACCTCCGAAAAAGTATAAAGCAAAAAAAACCGCAGCTCACCCTGCGGTTTTAATGTGGGTTACTCAGCCGGCTTTAATACTTAGCCAACATCGTAAAGACCCACAATTCGTTTTCCAATTCAAATGCGAATTGCCTTAATAATTTTTCTGTACTGTTCTCACCCACCTCTTCAGCTTCGATTGCTACCAACGTACTTGAAAAGATCAGGCTTCTTAAACCTTCAATAACATTTGTCAAACAGACATGATTCGTGTTTGAACCAGTGACTTCTTTGTGAATTGAGTTTTTCAGATAGTCTGAATAAGAATGAAGAGGTTCATAGCCTATTGAGGCTATCTGCTCTGCAAGCTTGTTAATATCCAGTTGCAACTTTCCGTGTAGATCTTCAAACTTCTGATGAAAATCGAAATAATCGGATCCTTTGAAATTCCAGTGAAACCCTTTAACATTTTGATTAATAATATTGTAATCAGAAAGCAGATCATTCATCCTGTCTGCAACAGTTTGATTTCCTATTTTTCTCAAAATTGGAGCAATCTCTACATCAACTTGGCTTGTGAAATTCATAAAAGTGTTCGTTTACACTATATTCTTTTCAATTGAAGTGCCAGAGCTGGGATTGAAAAAAAATTCAACTCAAAAAGTTTTAAAGCGTTGATTTTGAGGGTAAAAACATGGTTGAAGTGCTCATTTTCACGTTTTTTAGATCTGATGGCAAAAATTGAGGTAGTTTATTTCGGGGAAAAAAATCCCTTTTTGGGCAAAACCCGATCACTATTTTCTCAAAAAAAATACGACTTAAAGGTCGTATTGTCTCATTTTGTTGAATAGGGTTTTCCGATCTATTCCCAGTTGCAAAGCTGCTTTAGTGCGGTTGTATTTCACTTCTTCGAGTACCTTTCTGAGCACCTCCGCTTCAGCACCTGCAGCTGCATTTTTTAAACTTGGAGCAGGTTTCTGTTTTCTTCCAAACGTATCCCGATCTTCCGCCTGATGATCTGTGAAGTTGAATTTGCGAGAATAAACTACTTCCGGTGGCAAACCTGATACAGAAACCGATTTACCGTTGGACAGTAAAATAGCCCTTCTGATCACGTTACGCATTTCACGCAAGTTACCTGGCCATGAATACTCTTTAAAAACTTCCATTACATCCTTGTCGAATCCTTTGACGTCTTTCTTAAGTTCATCATTGGAAATCTGCAAGAAATGCTGGGCAAAAGCCTCAATATCATCTTTTCTGTCTCTCAAAGGCGGAACTGTGATGCTGAATTCATTGAATCTGAAATACAAATCTTCACGGAATTTGCCTTCCTGAACAGACTTTCTCAGATCTTCATTCGAAGCCACCAGAATCCTAACATCAATTGATTTATCTCTGGCCGCTCCTATTCTTCTGAGCTTTCGCTCCTGAACCAGACGGAGAAGTCCCACCTGAATCTCATACGATAGGTTGGAAATCTCATCCAAAAAAATGGTTCCACCATCAGCCATTTCAAACTGGCCTGGCTTATCTGAATGCGCTCCTGTGAATGCACCTTTTTCATGACCCCAAAGTTCGCTACCCGCCAGTTCCTTAGTCAAGGCACCACAATCTATCGCTATAAATGGTTTTCCGGCACGCTCACTTTGATCGTGTATGATTCTGGCGATGTTTTCTTTTCCTGCACCGCTTTCACCATAAATCACCACACTAAGATTAGTGGGCGCTACAAGCTGGATCTCTTTGTATAATTTTTTGGATTCTTTTCCAATTCCTCTTAAATAACCATCCGTTGAATTTGCTTTCGCAAGCTTTTTTTCGGCTTGGGCTTCAGAAACTCTGTTAAAAGTGACCGAATACGATTGATTGTCTTTAGTTGCAGCCAAAGCCCGCTCGATCAAACTAATAATCTCATCCGGAATCAATGGCTTGGTGACATAGTCAAAAGCACCTTTTTGGATTACTTCCACCGCGATTTTAACATCTGCGTATCCTGTGATGATAGCCACCTGTGTGCCCGGAGAGATCTCCATTACTTTCATAAGCACGTCTCTTCCGTCCATATCCCTGAGTTTGAAATCACAGAAAATAAGATCGTAATGAGTCTTTTTAACCATGTCAAGTCCGTTTTTGCCGGAAATCGTGGTTTGAACATCATAGCCTTTCTTAGTCAGAAAACGGTCCAGCAGTTGGCAGATGTCAATATTGTCGTCTATTACCAGAATCTTTGCCATGTTTTTACGGAATTGAAGGGTGTGTTAACTGAGATTGGATCACTTGGTCAAGAAGAGAAAGACTGAAAGGCTTACTTAGAAAATCAATCGCTCCCAGGCTTTGTGCTTTTACTCTATCCTCCTGATGAACAAAGGCGCTCATCATGACAACTTTACCGGATAAGTTGGCTTTTTTTAATTCACATAATTCCTCAAGACCGTTTCCATCAGGGAGGTTAACGTCAAGAAAAATTAAAAATGGTTTAATCTTTTTATATAATTCCCTACCATCGGTAAGATTTGCTGCGGATTGCACTTCATATCCCTTTTTTCCAAGGTAACGCACAAATAGAGCTCTGATCTCATCTTCATCATCAACAACCAAAATCACATGTTTTTTCATTTTTATCAGAACTCTAGTCGTGTAAAAAATTTAATTCTAAAAATTTTTAACAATTTTTCCTTTTTCCAGTTGAAAATGCTCTAACAACTATTTAGAAAAAAGGTGCAACGGAAGATTGCACCTTTTTATTCCTTACCCTAAATCAATTTAATTTTCGTTTGCTGACTCAAGTGCCGATTTGGTTGAATTCACCAATTCGTTACTTGTCGAAATTAAACGGGTTTTGAGATCTGAGGCCACTACTTTAAGATCTTTAACGAGTGTTTTCAACTTCTCCTTTTGACCATCCATGTTGTCTCTGTTCTTGTAGAGAAAATATCCTACCAATGCTCCGGTAACCAGGCCGCTTAGCCACAATGAGTTATTTACTGTTTTCTTGTTCATAGTCTTTAAATTAAAGGTCTGTTAATTCCTTCATGATTTCCTCTTTTGTCTTACCGACCTTTTGTTGCATTCTGCCCCACAGTTCGTCTTCTTTTCCTTCTGCAAAAGTCAGATCATCTTCAGTAAGCTGACCATACTTTTGCTTCAATTTTCCTTTGATAACATTCCAGTTACCTTTCATTTCTGTCTTGTTCATAATTTTGTTGGTTTAGTGTTAAAAGAATGAATGAAAATGATCGTGTCTCCGTTAAATTGATCGACCGCTGATCACTCTGAATAACACGGCAATGATCGCTACAACAAGCAGTATGTGAATAAGACCGCCAGCGCTGTAAGCAAAAACTCCGATCAGCCAGCCAATCAAAAGAATAACGGCAATTAGATATAATAATGAGCCCATGATTTTGGTATTTAGGTTGTTTAATGATTTAAAATAGATGTTCAAGGCTCATGCCTTTTTATACCAATCCCCTTAAAAAAGCTTTAAACGATCAAAAAGGAGGGATTTTAAATGAGTTAACCCAACTTATCAGGTGAAAATCTGGAAAAAATGGGTAATAAAA
>VFKK01000032.1 GCA_009885605.1 Cyclobacteriaceae bacterium
TGGTTTTTGTTTCTAGTAACTAAAAATCATTTCAATATTTCCCTTTCAAATTAATAAGACCCTTCGCTTTGCTCTGGGTGACGGATCAAGTCTACTGATCCTCTCCCCTTAGCTTCACTACCGCTCCTTCGAGGATTTCTCCGATTCGGATCTGGCAGGCAAGGCGGGAAGTCGGAAAGTATTCCGGCAGGTTTTCAAGTTGGTCAAGCTCCACATCGGTCGCATGACCTAGTTCATCTTTTCCTTCAAGGATCTCCACATGTCAAGTGGCACAAAGCGCCATACCTCCACAGGTAGCCAATACAGGATATTCATACGCCTTGAGGATTTCCATCAGGCTAAGGCCCATGTCATCCGAGCTTCGTGTTCTTGACGGTTGCCGTCGTGATCTTCTACAGTGAAAGTAATCATAGTGCAATGGTAGGATTTAGCCGGAGGAAAAACCCCTCAACAATTAAAATTAAGACTCGACTGAAGATTAAAATGCATTTACACCATTCACGGTTGTGTATTTGAAGCTGAGTTTTTGATCCGGATACACAAACTTGAAGGCAGAGTGCATCATGATCGCTGCTTCGTGGAATCCACAAAGAATCAATTTCAGCTTGCCAGGATACGTGTTGATATCACCGATTGCGTAGATTCGCTCCACTCCGGTAGAATAGTCGCGGGTATCTACTTCAATCGCATTTTTGTCGATGCTCAGTCCCCAGTCTGCAATCGGGCCGAGCTTTGGACTCAAACCGAAAAGAGGAATGAGATAGTCTGCGTCAATATTGATGTCTTCTTTGTTTTTTCCTTCCAAAATCACCTTCTCCAATTTTCCGTTTCCGGTTACTTCCTTCAGGTTTGCAGAAAGTATAAGATCAATTTTACCTTTGTTGGCCAGGTCGAATACTTTCCCCGCTGAATCTGGAGATCCACGGAAGGTTTCATTTCTGTGCACCAGCGTAACACGCTTCGCAACTTTTGCCAGAAAAATAGCCCAATCAAGTGCGGAGTCTCCTCCACCTGCAAGGACAATTTTCTTATTTCTGAAAGTTTCGGGATTCTTCACCATGTACGTGATTCCTTTTCCTTCGAAAGCTTCCAGATTTTCCAGCACTGGCTTTCTTGGTTCGAAGCAACCCAAACCACCGGCTATGATGATGACCTTAGCACTGATATGCGTCTTGTCGCTTGTGGTCACGATGAAGGAACCGTCAGCTTGCTTATCCAAATGCTCCACGCGCTCCCCCAATGTGAAAGTCGGCTGGAAAGGCTTCGCCTGCTCCATCAGATTGTCCACAAGTTCCTGGGCTTTTACCTCAGGGTAACCCGGAATATCATAGATTGGCTTCTGAGGATAAATCTCCGAAAGCTGACCACCCACCTGCGGGAGGGCATCGATCAGATGGCAGCGCATTTTGAGCAAACCTGCCTCAAAAACTGCAAAAAGGCCAACCGGGCCGGCTCCGATGATGCAAAGATCTGTGTGAATCATGGTTCTATTTTTTTATGGGAAAACCCTGGATAAATACTTTTGTTCTTGTAAATACGATTAACACACTACTTATTTATTCTTCTTCTCCCCCGTCGAGATTCTGATAAATCGTATTGAGGATTCGCTTGAATTCTTCAAAGTCCTGATCGCTCAGATTTTCCCAGGCTTTTTCTCGAATCTCCAAAATCTTAGGACGAAGCGATGCGACTTTTGACACTCCTTCCCCTGTCAGGTGGAGCTGAAAGCTTCTTCTATCCTGAGGATGTGGCACTCGCTCCACATAGCCTTTTTTGCAAAGCAAATCAATGATGCGGGTCAGGGTGGGGTGATCTTTGAAAACGAGGTTGGCGAGCTCAGTTTGGCTCATGTGATCGTTTTCTGAGAGGTTTTTCAACACCAGCCATTGGTCGACGGTCACGTCAAAATCCCCTGTCTTGAACTGCTGCTGAGCGTATTGCTTTACTTTACGCGCAGTGCGATCAAGGAGGAATGAGTACCGTGCAAATTGCTCTTGTGTCATACCAATAATTAGTGTGACAAATATATAAATATTTCTTTTTGAGAATACAATTTTCAAGTGTTTTTATAGGGTTTGTAGGTTTTTAATTCGGTTGTCGGTTGTCTGTTATCGGTTGTTAGTTGTCAGTTGTCGGTTATCAAAACTTCAGAATTCGATGTTCAGTATTCGACATTCAGCATTCGCAGTTTGACATTAAAAGTTTTCAGTTTTAAAAAACCTACCAATTCGATGATCCAGCCCCTCAAACAAAAAGAGGAAACCTCCCGGCTCCCTCTTTCCCTTATTCTTTAATCTCTTATCTCTATTCTCTTATTCTCTATTCTCTTATTCTCTATTCTCTTATCTCTATTCTCTTATCTCTATTCTCTTATTCTCTATTCTCTTATTCTCTATTCTCTTATTCTCTATTCTCTTATTCCCTAA
>VFKK01000207.1 GCA_009885605.1 Cyclobacteriaceae bacterium
ATTTTCTGGAAAAGTCAAATTCTCATTTTGATCTGATTTATGCTGATCCTGCGAGAAGAGGAATAGGCAATAAGAAGCTGTACCGCCTTCAGGATTGTGAACCTGATGTGGTCACGGCCTGGGAATTGATGAAAAGCAAATCAGATCACATCCTGATTAAAGCCTCGCCTATGCTGGATATTTCGCAGGCGCAGACAGAGCTTCCTGATGTTCAGAAAGTCCTGGTGATATCTGTGAAAAATGAGGTCAAGGAGCTTTTATTGGAATGGTCGAGGGGAAAAGAGAATTCGAAATCGAGCAAGGTTGAAATTGAAGCGGTGGATTTGGCCGAAATGGAAGCTCATTTCAGTTTTTCCCTTTCCGAAGAATCTGAGGCAGAATCCGTTTTCGGAGAAGTGGAAGCTTACCTGATCGAGCCGCTTTCTGCTATTTTGAAAGCAGGAGCTTTCAAGAGTTTTGGGCAGCGATTTGCCCTGAAAAAATTAGAAAAGAACAGCCATCTCTACACTTCAGCGAGTTTACCGAAAGAAATCCCGGGAAGAGTTTTTGAAGTTTTGAGCGAAATTCAGCCTAAAAAAGAGATTGTCAAGAAGCTTTTTCCTTCAGCAAAAGTGAATGTGATTACCCGGAATTATGCGACCGGTTCAGAAGAATTCAAGAAAAAACTGGGGTTGAAAGATGGGGGCGAGGATTTTTTGATTGGCACCAGAACTGGAGGCGGATTTAAGGTTTTTCATTGCCGGGTGGTAAAATAAAAAAAGTGAAGGATTATTCCTTCACTTCTTCATAATCGACGTATTCTCCGCCTTGGAGATCTTTTTGATTTTTCTTCAGATGCTCTCTAGGGACAAAATCTACATTCACTCCTGCTTCCGGCCTGGTTTTTCGCTGCTGTTCACGTTGTTGCTCTCTCGAAACTTCGCTTACCTGCCGCGCAAATTTCGCCAGCTTGGTACGTAAGAAATACCTCACCAACTGGCCCAAAAGCCATCCAACACCGAGAAGAATTAAAAGAAATTTTACCAAGACATTTAAATTTTATGAGTGAGCTTATCTGCTCAAATAGAGATTTCGCTCAGCGTAGATTTTGAGAAAATAATCATCCATCAGATCGTCAATAAAGTAAATCGCTTCACCTGTTGACTTCATTTCTGGTCCCAATTCCTTATTTACATTCGGGAATTTATGGAAAGAGAAAATCGGTTCCTTGATTGCATAACCCTTTTTCACAGGATTGAATTCAAAGTCTGTTACTTTATTCTCTCCCAGCATCACCTTTACGGCATAATTGACGTAAGGTTCCTGATATGCTTTGCAAATAAAAGGCACCGTTCGTGAAGCTCTTGGGTTGGCTTCGATGATGTAGACTTTGTCATTTTTGATCGCAAACTGGATATTGATCAATCCAACTGTCTTCAATGCCAACGCGATTTTCTCGGTATGAACTTCTATCTGTCTCATCACCAGGTCACCCAAATTGTAGGGAGGCAATACCGCGTAGGAATCTCCGGAGTGAATTCCAGCCGGCTCAATATGTTGCATGATGCCGATAATGTAAACGTTTTCTCCGTCACATATTGCATCAGCTTCTGCTTCAATCGCATTTTCGAGGAAGTGATCCAGCAGAATCTCATTGTTCGGGATATCTCTCAGGACATTGACTACATGCTGCTCAAGTTCATTCTCGTTGATTACGATTTTCATGCCTTGTCCACCCAGTACATAACTCGGTCGAACCAGCAACGGGAAGCCAATTCTTTTGCAAAGCTCAAGCGCTTCGTCTGTATTATGAATGGTACCAAACTCCGGGTAAGGAATTCCGAGATCCATTAAAAGGGTTGAAAATCGACCTCTGTCCTCTGCCAAATCCAGCGCTTCGTAACTCGTTCCTATTATCTTGATTCCGTATTTATCCAGCTTTTCGGCAAGTTTCAACGCGGTCTGACCACCCAACTGAACAATCACTCCAACCGGATTCTCGTGAAGGATGATCTCGTATATATGCTCCCAAAACACCGGTTCAAAGTACAACTTATCAGCAATGTCAAAGTCTGTGGAAACTGTCTCCGGATTGCAGTTGATCATGATGGTTTCATAGCCACATTCTTTTGCAGCCAAGACGCCATGCACACATGAGTAGTCAAATTCAATCCCCTGACCAACGCGGTTTGGACCGGAGCCCAAGACCACAACTTTCTTCTTCTCAGATCTGATAGATTCATTTTCCTCTCCGAAAGTGGAATAATAATAGGGAGTTTGTGCCGCGAACTCTGCTGCACAGGTATCAACTTGCTTGTAAACACGCTTGATGCCCAATTCATGGTACCGCTTGTTAAATACTTCGCTTTCGAGGCAATCCAGCAAATGCCCTAACTGACGATCTGAATAGCCCTTCTTCTTGGCTGAATCCATAAGTTCAAACGGGATCGAATTGATTTTAAACTTTTCAATCTCAGCCTCCAGGTGAATAAATTCCTCGATTTGCTTGAGGAACCACTTATCGATTTTGGTCAGATCATGGATGGTTCGGAAAGAAATCCCAAGTTTGAATGCATCATAAATATGGAATAACCTGTCCCAGCTTGGATTTGCCAAAGAGTAAAGAATTTTAGCCTGATCTCTCAGTTCTTTCCCGTCTGCGCCAAGGCCGTTTCTCTTGATTTCAAGAGACTGACAAGCTTTTTGCAAAGCCTCCTGAAAATTCCGACCTATGCCCATTACTTCACCGACAGACTTCATGGATAGACCCAATCTTCTGTCGCAATCCTTGAATTTATCAAAGTTCCAGCGAGGGATTTTTACGATTACGTAATCAATCGATGGCTCAAAAAATGCTGAAGTATTTCCGGTAATTGAATTCTGAAGTTCATCCAGATTGTATCCGATGGCTAGTTTAGCAGCCACTTTTGCAATTGGGTATCCGGTTGCTTTTGATGCCAAAGCAGATGATCTGGAAACTCGCGGATTGATCTCGATACCGATGATGGTTTGATTATCAGGACTCACCGCAAACTGCACATTACAGCCTCCGGCAAAATTTCCTATACTATTCATCATCGTGATGGCATAATTTCTCATGCGTTGATAAACCGTATCCGGTAAAGTCAAAGCCGGAGCGACAGTGATCGAATCCCCTGTATGCACTCCACATGGGTCAAAATTTTCAATGGAACAGATCACGATCATGTTCCCGATATTGTCCCGCATCACTTCCAGCTCGTACTCTTTCCAGCCCATGATGCTTTGCTCAATCAGCACTTCATGGACCGGAGAAGCCTGAAGGCCTGCAACCAGATATTTTTCAAAGTCTTCTTCTTTCTCCACAAAAGCTCCACCAGCGCCGCCAAGGGTATAGGAAGCGCGAATAATCAATGGAAAACCAATCTCTTGAGCAATTTCTTTGCCTTGAAGGAAGGAAGTTGCAGTGTCGCCTAAGCAAACATCCACCCCGATTTTCTCCATCAGAGCTTTGAATTTCTCACGGTTTTCGGCTGTATCGATGGCTTCGATATCCACGCCTATCATTTTGACTCCAAACTTATTCCAGACTCCGCCTTTGTCGCAATCAATTGCAAGATTCAAAGCAGTCTGCCCGCCCATGGTTGGCAAAACTGAGTCGATGTCCGGGTGATCTGTGAGGATTTTGACGATGGATTTCTTATCCAAAGGAAGTAAATACACGTTGTCTGCAGTCACGGGATCGGTCATGATCGTCGCCGGATTGGAGTTGATCAGAGTGACTATGATGCCTTCTTCACGGAGAGATCTTGCCGCTTGGGAACCTGCATAATCAAATTCGCAAGCTTGACCAATTACGATGGGGCCGGAACCAATTATGAGAACGTGCTTTATGCTACTGTCTTTAGGCATTTCAAGTGGGGATAGAGAGAAAGAAATTACTTAGGTCCAAATTGGTGCAAAATTAGATAAATTTTTCAAAGGGGAACGGATATGTTTGATTAATCTCAAATCTGCTTCCTCCCTGGAATCAAATGGTTGATCTACCTAGTAAAAAATCGACCCCCGATAAATCAGGCTGGTAATGAAAAGGATATTTCCTATTTTATGCAATTCTTCTACAAATTGATTAACCATTTTAGCCCTTTATCCAAACTTTCCTGAACCCAAAACCCATGAAACCTAAAATTTGGAATGCCATCATCTTTGCCGTTTTAGCACTTGCGGTAGGCTCCTATTGGCTTGTTTTCGAAGAAAACAAACTGGCGCCTGAGCTATTTAATATCCCGTTTATTTTTTGGTCAGGCTTCCTGATCAGTGTATTGGTAGTAGCACTCACCTTCCTTGCCTCTGTTTTTTTTCCACATGATGATCCGAAAAAACAATGATTGGCTGGCTGATTTTCTTTTTCACGCTATTCCTGGGGTCTCTTGGTTATGCCTCCTACATATCCTATCAGAAAAACCGGTCCTCGGATGATTTTATGCTTGCCGGCTCCAATATTGGGGCAATTCTTGGATTTCTGACCTTTTCTGCGGCTTTGTTCAGTGCATTTACTTTCATGGGAATGCCGGATTTCTTCCGGACACACGGAGTTGGCGCCTGGATTTTTCTAGCGCTTTCAGATGCTTTTATGGTGTTTTTACTGGTGTGGTTTGGCTACTCTTTGAGAAAGAGGGCTGCGCTCACCGGATATAAAGGTGTCGCTGGCTTTATCCAGACTTGCTACCAGAATCGGTATGCGGGATACCTCATTTTCGTGAGTTCTTTTCTGTTTCTGATTCCCTATGTAGCCATTCAGATTCGCGGGATTTCGATCTTTCTGAATGCAGCTTTCCCGGATATGCTTCCTTACTGGTCATGGGCTGCGATTTTGGTTGTTTTGATGCTCGTATATTCTGAAATCGGGGGTTTAAAAGCCATTGTTTACAGCGATGCCATTCAAGGCGTAATTATGCTGGCCGTCATTTGGATTATCGGAGTAACCTGCCTGAAAATGGCAGGTGGTCTCGAACCAGCCTTGGCACAAGTGGCAGAAACAAATCCCGGACTTTTGACTTTGCCCGGTCCCAAGGGACTATTTACGAGTCCTTTTCTGGTCGCTTCGGCAATTGCCATTGTACTCATTCCGATTTCTCAGCCGCAGTTCACCACCCGATTGGTGGTATTGAAAAGCCTGAAGTCTGTGCATAAAATGGCCTACGCTGTGGGAATTTTTGCCATCCTCGTGATTTTGCCTACTGCCTTTATCGGCTTGTATGGAGCTGTCAAATATCCTGATGCAAGCACCGCAGATTTCCTTTCGAGTGCATTACTTTTCGATCAGCCTGTTCCTGTAGCTGCCTTGGCTGTTGTTGGCTTATTCGCTGCCTGCCTCTCCACAACAAACGCGCAGATTTTTGCTCTTGGTACGGAGCTTCGTTCGCTTTTGTCAGGATCAGACAAGTTTAATATGCGAGTGACTCAGGTTTCAATCGTTGTATTCTCGCTCATCGTTTTAGTATTTTCAACTTACATGAGTGATGAATTGGTACTCTTGGCAAGAGTGAGTTTTACAGGAACTTCAATGATCGCACCTGTTGTATTGGGAGCGGTGATTTTCAAAAACCCACCAAAATCCCTGTTAGTTCTTTCGAGCATCGCGCTTGGCTACTTTGTACTTTCATTGGCGGGATTTGTACCGGATCGCTTCGGCGAACTTCCACTCGACTTTGTGATGTACTGTGTATTATTTGTTTTGACCCTTATCCTGATGCTGAGCCATCATTTTACCCAAAAGACAACCCATGCAGCTTGATTCATCTTTTAAAATTGCTCAGCTGGAAGCGCCTTTGAAACGATTCTGGGAACTCTCAGCTGAGAAAATTCTCCGAATAGAAAAATCCTTTAACCCTGCGAAAGGTGCTCCGGTTTTTACCGAAAAAGGAAAATACGTAACCCGCGGATGGACCGAGTGGACCCAGGGTTTCCAATATGGCTCTTCCTTACTTCAGTTTGATGCCACCGGAGAAGAGCAATTTCTCCAGATCGGCAGAGAAAATACGGTACGAAAAATGGCGCCCCATCTCACCCACACAGGAGTTCATGACCACGGCTTCAACAATGTGAGCACCTATGGAAATCTCCTGAGAATGCTGGAGGAAGGCAAAATCGAGGGTTCGGTTTGGGAAAAAGAGTTTTACCAACTTGCCATCAAAGTTAGCGGATCTGTCCAGGCGCTTCGCTGGACCACTATTCCAGGAGGCGGATATATGTATTCGTTTAATGGTCCTCATTCGCTTTTCGTGGATACGATCCGCACTTGCCGGGTTCTGATCCTTTCCCATGGGTTGGGCCACGTGCTTCAGGGAGAAAATGACAAGCAGATTAATCTCCTCCACCGTGCAATTCAACATTTGCTGAGTACGGTTCGATTTTCGATTTTCTATGGGAAAGGAAGGGACCGCTACGATCTCGCTGGCCGTACTGCTCACGAAATTATTTTTAACACCAATGACGGAAATTACCGCTGCCCTAATTCCCAACAAGGCTACACCGGGTTCAGTACCTGGACCCGCGGACTTGCCTGGGCAATTGCAGGGCTTGGAGAAACGCTGGAGATTTTAGACAAAATCCCGGAATCCGATTATTCAGAGATCATTTCCAAAGAAGCTCTGACAGCTGAACTTTCACAGGCAGCCATCGCTACTACAGAGTTTTACCTGGCAAATACTCCAACTGACGGCATACCTTATTGGGACACGGGAGCACCGAATTTGCATAAAATGGGAGATTACCTGAATCGGCCTTCTGACCCTTACAATGCACACGAACCAGTCGACAGCTCCGCGGCAAGTATTGCTGCTCAGGGATTTTTTAGAATAGGAAACTGGCTTAGGACAACCGACCCGAAAAGATCAGCCAAATACATTCAAGTGGGTGGTCAGCTTGCTCAAAGGCTTTTCGGAGAACCTTATCTGTCAACTGATTCAGCGCATCAGGGAATGATTTTGCATTCGATTTACCATCAGCCAAATGGCTGGGATTATGCGCCCGATCCGGCTTTGGCACCTCATGGCGAGTCGAGTATGTGGGGAGATTATCATGCCCGGGAACTTGCTTTGCTTTTACAAAGGATACTTCGTGGAGAAAAGTATTACAGCTTTTATAACTGCATTGCGAAATGAGCGCAGGGAAAAATAAACCTCAATATCCCCGGGTAGCCCAACTGAAAACCACAGAACAGTTTCGGGATCATTTGAGAAAAGAAGGAATTGAGCTGGGTTTCGATGAAACCCTTATTTTCGGCGAAAAATCCCCTTTTGCGAAAGCACATCAACTTCGGTCCGGCAACCAAATCGGCAATGCTTTTTGCATCCTCCCGATGGAAGGCTGGGACGGAACAGAAGATGGTCGGCCGACAGAATTAACGAAAAGACGCTGGAAAAACTTTGGCCTCAGCGGAGCCAAATTACTTTGGGGCTGTGAGGCAGTTGCAGTCCGGCATGAAGGCCGCGCAAACCCGAATCAGCTCCTGATGAATGAGGAAAACTTCCAGGATTTTGTCGAGCTTTTTCAATTGATCCAAACTGCGCATCAGGAAGCTTTTGGCCGCACCGATGATCTGCTCACAGGTTTGCAGCTGACACACTCGGGTCGCTTTTGCAAACCCAACGATAAAAAGAAGATGGAACCGAGGATTTTATACCCTCACCCGATTCTGAATAAGAAATTTGGCTTGCCGGATGATTATCCCCTGATGACAGATTCTGAAATCGATCAGATCATTCAGGATTATGTGAAAGCTGCCGTTTTAGCTCAAAAAGCAGGATTTCAATTTGTAGATATCAAGCATTGCCACGGATATCTGGGGCATGAGTTTCTGAGCGCTTACGATCGCGAGGGAAAATATGGAGGTTCATTCGAAAACCGAACCAGATTCCTGAGAGAAATTGTGGCTGGTATTCATACAGAAGCTCCGGGATTGGAAATTGGAGTTCGACTGAGCGTGTTTGATTGGATGCCTTTTCAAAAAGGTCCGGATGAAACCGGTGTTCCTTCTGTTCAAGACGAGTACAAGCTGGCATTTGGCGGAGATTCCACAGGCAAAAAAGAAGACCTGACTGAGCCTTTTGAATTTCTCAGGCTTTTGGAAGAACTCAACATCGAACTCCTTTGCACCACTGCCGGCAGTCCATATTACAATCCTCATATTCAGCGTCCGGCACTCTTCCCTCCATCAGATGGATACCTTCCGCCGGAAGATCCGATGCACGGCGTAGCGAGACAAATCCGAATTACGGGTGAATTGAAAAAGGCATTCCCGGGTTTTTATGTAGTGGGCTCTGCCTATTCGTATCTTCAGGAATGGCTCTCAAATGTGGGTCAACATGTTCTTCAATCAGGTCAGGCGGACTCAATCGGATTGGGAAGACTAGTTCTCAGTTACCCTGATTTTCCGGCGGATATACTTAGCGGACTACCAATGAAGCGAGGAAAAATCTGTCGTACGTTCTCGGATTGCACCACCGGTCCCCGAAATGGAATGGTCTCAGGTTGCTATCCCCTTGATCCTTTCTACAAAGCTATGGATGAATATGACCAACTTAAACAGCTCAAGGAATCATGAATAAAGTAGCGCTCGTAACGGGTGGAACACGCGGAATCGGTTTGGGAATTGCCAGAAAGCTGGCCGAAAACGGATTTGACCTCGCTCTGAACGGAGTGAGGCCGGAATCTGAAGTCTCATCTGTTCTGGACGAACTCAGAAGTCTTGGTATCAAGGTTTGCTATGCACCCGGAAACATCAGTAATACGGAAGACCGAAAGGCTATTTTAAACGTGGTAAAGGAAAATTTTGGAACCATCAATGTGCTCGTCAACAATGCCGGAGTCGCCCCGAGAACGAGGGCAGATATTCTGGAAGTGACGGAGGAAGACTACGATCATCTGATGGAAATCAATCAGCGCGGGACATTTTTTCTGACTCAGGAGATTGCCAAATGGATGATTGAGTTGAAAAAGAAATCTCCGGAATCAGCCATTTCGATTGTCAATATCACTTCCATTTCGGCTATTTTGGCTTCTATGAATAGGGCGGTTTACTGCATGTCAAAATCAGGATTGTCCATGCTTTCTCAGGTAATGGCGGTGCGAATGGCAGAGTTTGGGATTCCTGTTTATGAAATCCGGCCTGGCGTGATCGAAACAGATATGACCGAAAAAGTGAAAGGAGCTTACCAGGATCGGATCACCAATGGCCTGACTCTGGAACCGCGAATGGGTCAACCCGAAGATATTGGAAAAGTTGTTGCGGCGCTGGTGAGAGGCGACCTTCCGTACTCGACCGGACAAGTAATTACCGTTGATGGAGGATTGACGGTGCCTAGACTTTAAGATAAAAGAGCTTCAAAGACTGATAGAAAAATGAAGAAAACCACTTTCAAAATGAAAGAAATTTAGACTGATTCAAGCTAAGGAATTGAGTAACTTTCGGAAGATAGAATTCAATTTCAATCGGTGAAAAATCACTTTTAGGGATCATGAAAATTCGTTTTTTACTTGTTTTTCTTTTGTGCGCAAGCATCAACTTGCAAGCGCAACAACTAAACGTCGGCATCCGGTTGCAAAAAACCCAACAGATGTATTGGGAAAATGGAATCTCCTCCCAATATTCCTTCGCCAACTTCAAACCCAATCGCTTATTCGTAGGCTTTGACTTTGTCACTTCCAGGCTTGGTACTGCAATGGGCTCCAATGCTTTAAAACAGGATAGTTACATCTTTTCCGGCAGCTGGTATTTCTTCAAAAACAAGCCTTATCACCTTATCGGCAGACTGAATACCGGCTATCTGAAAACAGATCTTGAGAATGATATCTTTGACGAACTTCCCTCCTCGGCATTTCTCCTTGCTCCTGAATTAGGCCTTACTTATTCACCGGAGAAATTACCGATTGCCTTGAATTTGGGGCTTGGTTATTATCTCAGCATGCAGGAAGAGAATAAATCACCAGGAACTTTACAGCCTCTCTATTACCATCTGACACTGTATTACAAACTTTTTAATCAGGAAAAATGAAAGCGCTACTAAAAATCGTATCGGTCTGCCTGCCAATTTTATTGATTGTTGCCTGCAACGCGACGCCTGATATAACTGACGAAATGCTTGACGGCGATGTAATCTTTGATCCTTCGCTTTATGCGCCGGAGGAATATCTTGTTTCTGCTAAATATCCTACCCCCACTCAAGAAGATCTGAAAAAGCATGTTTTGATCGCTGCGCACGGTTACTCGTCTACTACCTTCGAATGGCAGGAATTTGTCCAATGGTCTGCTGACTCTTCCTACCGGATATCTTCTGTTTTGCTTGACGGCCATGGCAGAACTTATGAAGATTTCCGGGCTTCCAAATGGGAGGACTGGCGGGCAGCTATCGTCAGAGAATTTGAGCTGCTCGAAGATTTAGGCTATACCAAAATCAGTTTGGTCGGGTCCTCCACAGGTGGCGCTTTGCTGTTGGAATTGATGCAATCCGGTTATTTCGATAGCCATATCAAGCCCAATAACATTTTCCTGGTTGACCCGATTGTAGCGCCTACAAACAAACTCCAATCAATAGCTAACCTCATTGGGCCCATGATGGTTTACTTAGAAGTGGATCAGTCCGCTGAAGAGGATAAATTCTGGTATCACTTCAGACCTCATGAAACTGTAAGTGAATTGAACAAGGTCATTCAAAAAGTCCGGAAAGGGTTGGAAAAAGGCATAAGAGTTCCGAGTGGTACTTATGTAAAATCTTTTCATTCCAAGGGCGACCCAACAGCCAGCACTACCAGTACCGTGCTTATTTACAAAGGACTGGAGCACTCAGATGGCAGCAAAATCGATGTTCAGCTTATGAATTCAGACATCCATGTTTTTACCCGTCTGAAATTGAGGCCGAGCGTTTCTCCGTTGGAATTATCCAATCAACTGGATGCTTTTACGCAGATGGCAAAAAGGTTAAATTAGGCTTGGCAGGTTTCTGAAATATTAATAAAAGATGAATCGAATACTCCTTCTTTTTGGATTCTTAGCGATTTCGCAGGAAATCATGAGTCAGTCTTTTAACCAATTCAGCCTTGTCAATCAAAACGTTGACTCTCTTATTACCCAAACAATAAAAGAGAATAAAATCCCAGGATTGTCGCTTGCTGTTGTAAAAGATGGAGAGTTGGTCTTTTCAAATGGGTATGGCTTCATCAACCTGGAACATTCTATACCGACGACCGAAACTTCTATTTTTTCCATCGCCTCAATTACAAAATCATTTACCGCATTGGCTGTAATGATCCTGGTGGAATCGGGGAAAATAACACTTGACAAGTCGATTGACTCCTACCTTTCCGACCTGCCAGATTCATGGGAAGGGATTACAATTCGCCAACTATTGAATCACACTTCCGGTATAAGCAGTTTCACATCACATGAAAAAATTCCTTGTCCGGTCGGTAAGGATTTGAGGAATTATGTCAGAGGAGATGCTATAAAAGAAGTAGCCTGTTTACCCCTTGACTTTAATCCGGGCGAAGACTGGGCATATGGCGATACAGGTTATTATCTCCTGGGGATGCTGATCGAAAAAATTACAAACTTAAAATATGAAGTCTTTTTACAAGAATCTATTTTGATCCCATTGGGCATGGAGCATACTCGATTAATCAGTTATGAAGATATTATTCCAAATCGCGCGGATGGTTATTCTTATTCTGACTACAGCTTCCATCTTGCACCACGATTCGAAGTGGATGAATTTTCAAATGGAGGATTGGTCTCAAATGCCACGGACATGGCAAAACTTCATCTTGCCTTTACAAGTGAAATTCTACTTAAGAAACAGAGTCAGGATCAAATGTGGACCAATACAAAACTCAACAACGGTAAAATTATTCCCAGCTATGGTTTAGGGTTTGGGTTGACTCCTTTTCAAGGCCGAAAAAGAATAGGCCATAATGGCGGGGGAGGGTTAGGCTTTGCAACTGCATTGGCTCATTTTCCAGAAGAAGGTATTACAATTATTGTATTAGCCAATTCCGATCAGCCTCAGGGAAAAATTGGAACGGTTGCTAATCAAGTGGCATCTTATTATTTCAAATGATCACAGCTGAATTTGGCCTTTATTGAATCTTTATATTACCCCTCTACCTTTTCAACATCAACCAGCCTTTCGGGTCGACTTCAGGCAGCGTTTTGCTTGAGACTTTTACTGGCTTTGACCCCAACGTTACTTTTTGGGTTCCCTCGGAGGTTTTCACCTCAACGGGCATCGTAAACTCAATTCCTTTCAGGCTTATCTGATATCCGGATTTCCCCTTTTTCACCACCTTTACTTCGGGTTGATCTGTGGTCAACAGGTAAAAATCAAAGAATCCCTGCAAATCCTGCCCGGTATATTCCGCCACAAAATCTGTGAAATCCTTGGTATTGATCCGATTCTGATAGGTAAAACGCTCATCAGAGGCGAAGGCTTTCAGCATTGGAAAAAACACCTCATCCCCGAGAATTCCCCGCAGGGAATGAACGACAAACGCACCTTTGGTATAGATCTCCGGATGGTAGGCTTTTTCTTCGGTGCTGTTCGGCGGGCTGACTACTGGATTGAGATGCTCGATGGATCCTCCAACCGATTTGGCTTGATCAAAATAAGCTTGCTCTCCGCCATGATCCCAATAAAACATCCAATCTCCAAAAGCAGTGAATCCTTCATGAATCCACATATCTGCCCAATCACCTACCGAGACTTTGTTTCCAAACCACTCATGTCCAAGTTCGTGATGCAGCAGCCAGTCGTATTGGGTCTCGCCCATTGGCACAAACTGAAAATTATTTCCATAAGCATTGATAGTCTGATGCTCCATGCCGAGGTATGGAGTCTCGACAACAGCTATTTTATCCTCCGGAAAAGGGAACTCTCCGAAATACTTTTCGAGAGTTTCAGTGCTGGTTCGTAAGATGGAGAGAAGTTCTTTTGACTTTGCCTTGTTCTCCTGCAAAACCCAGACATGCATTGGAATCTTGTTGCCTGAGACAGAGGTGAATTCCAATTTTTCCTCATGGAAAATCCCCATGGTAAAGTTTACATTGTAATTATTAATCGGATAAGCTGTGGACCAATGGTACACGAGGTGGTCTTCCAATGTTTTGACATCTATCAGTTTCCCGTTTGATGCGACGAAATAAGGCTTGGGCACAGTGAAAAACAGATCAACCCCGTCGGTCGGTTCGGATGAAGGATGATCAAGCGCCGGCATAAAGATTTTTGCACCTTCGCCTTGAGACGAAAGTCCCATCCAATGATTGTCGAAGGAATCTTTTTTCCAGGTAAAGCCACCCGTCCAGGGAGGATTAATAGCAATTGGAGTTTTACCGCTGTAAAAAACTTCTGCTGAACTGCAGGTACAATCATTCGGCAGAATATCGAGCATATCATTAAAGTGAGTGAATTGTACCTCTTCCCCATTCATGAGTACTTTTTCAACTTTGTATTCATCAATAAGATTAAGACGAAGCGTATCGAGCTTTTCCGCAGAAGAAAAAGTGATTGTGTTCGATCCCCGAATCGATTGAGTTTCGGGCAGAATTTCCAAGTTCAGCCGATAATGCTTCACTTTAAATTTTTGCTGCAGTGGATCTATGGGGCCTCCCCAATCCCAGTTTTGGGAAAATAAGGGGGCAGAAACAGAAAGGAAAATCAGACAAAAAAAAGAAAATAGCTTCATTATAGCGTGCAAATCGAGGGTAAGTTTTCAAAAGAAAATTAAACAAAAAAGCCCGTAATTCGGGCTTTTCTTACTTAGGGGATAGCAACTTTCACTCATAACTCAAATATTCAAGAATCGATTCAAAAAACTAACAACTCAGGATTTATTTTGGTCAACATTCGACGAAACCTTCTAAATTCTCGAAATCTGACCTGAAAGTAATAACCACTTCTGACAAATGTCGCATGCTTTAATCCTCTGCGTAGTTGAAGCTATCGACTTGCTCTTTCACCCAATCATTATATTTGTCCCTTCGGTATTCGATCCACTCGTTTTTGTACTTTGATTCTTCAATCAGAAACTTGAAACCGGTGGGAGCCTTTGGCTTAGAAAGAACGTTAACCAGATCTTCAGCCAGATTTTTTTCTTTTACTTTCCTGTCGATGAAATCCTGCATCATCTGATGTTCCTGAACGGGTTCCATTTTAGTGAATTCGGCGAAATTATCAGGATCTTCTTCGATTTCGTCAAGAATATCTTCTTCGCCCTCAGTCAAATCGTAGTTAAAATAATCCTCATCGTCAGGCATCTGGTGTATCTTCTTCTTGTCTACCTGGTAGAAGCATACCATTCCTTTGAGTAATTGGGCAGTGATGTGATCTACCTCTTTTTCAGTAAGCGAAAGCATGGATTGTTTTCAAAATTTTTAGAAAATTAATAAAAGTCAAAATTTTATGAAATAGTATATAAATAAAGCAATTGCAAAGCCAATTTGCACTTAAATCAGGCCTTGGAGTTGAATATATTTTCTAAAATCTCAGCATTCAATTCATGACCTCCGGAGAACCCGATTTTCCGGAAGGTTTTACCCAGATTATGAATGAGTTCTTCCTGCATAAGAATACTTTCCGGAGTTATCAATTCATCCTTTTCACCCAGTACCATGATCAACTTCGTTTCAGAAAAAACAGCCTTCACATCTTCTAAAACAAGATCCTGGGCAAAACCTCCTGCCCATAGTATCAGCGATTTTACTTTTCCTGACCATCTGCTTACCCATCTTGTCGCTGTGGCTGCCCCTTGGGAAAATCCCAACACGTGAATAACCGGAATTTCTTCAAATTCAAAAAGAATATTCTCCATTAGCTTATCCAACAAGCGATGGTTGTTTGCAATTGCCACTTCCCGCTCATGGCGGGTCATCCAATTGGCACCAACTCTTCCATGAAACCCATTGAGGTATGAATAATTGGTTCCTTCAGGGGCAATAATAAGTCTGTCCGGATTATCATAGGGAAGGAACTTTCGGATAAAAAACTCAGCCAATTGCCCATATCCGTGGAAAATGATCCAAATCTCCTTCTCTCGGAAAGTCGGCTCGTGCGAAACTGAATAATGGGCCTGATAGGTAAACTCGACTTGTTTTTTCAAAACTTAGCTTTTCAAGTCATCAAACTTCAACGGCAACAAACTACTGATTCCATGCGCTCTATAGACTCTGCCATCCGGACGCAAAAACAGCATTGTGATTTGTTTTCCAAAACGAACTTCCGCCTCATTGATTGTCTGCCGACAAATCCCGCAAGGCGAAACCCCAGCCCAAGCCTCTTCACCCGCACGCTGCGCAACGACAGCAAGCATCACGGGCGCATGATTTGGATAGTTTGCTCCGGCATAGCCCAGCACCAGTCTCTCGGCACAAATTCCCGTCGGGAAACTCGCATTTTCCTGATTGCTTGATTGCATAACTTCCCCGTTTTCCAGCAAAATCGCCGACCCGACGTGAAATCCCGAGTAGGGCGCATAGGCCGTCCGGCTTACTGCCTGCGCTCTTGAAATCAGCGTTTGCTCAATATGATCCAATTCGGCGTAGGTTAATATTTCAATTTCCGAAGAAAGATTTACTTTTTCCATTTTTAAGGACTTTAAGGAATTATGCGAACGGGGAAAATAAGCATTTGTTCTCTTTTTAGATGCCTTCTGCCTTTTTCCCCTAAAATTTATTGTTCAATTTAGCCCAATGAATCCACAGCACTCATGAAGACTATTTTGATTTTGGGGGGCGGGAAATCCTCCAGCTATTTGATCGATTTCCTGTCAGACTCCTGCGCTGTGAAACGAAGAAGGTTGATTCTCGCTGATTTGGATCTGACATCCGCAGCCCTCAAGCTCAGAGGCAGACCCAATACAGAAGCCCGCCAACTCAATATCGAGAATGAATCTCTTCGAAAAGAATTGGTTAATGAGTCCGACTTGGTGGTCTCTATGCTTCCTGCTTTTTTGCATCCGGTCGTTGCTCAGGATTGCCTGGAGCTGGGTAAGCATTTTTTTACCGCATCTTATGAGACCGATGCCCTGCGGGAAATGAAGGGAGAGATAGAGAATAAAGGCCTTTTCTTCCTCAACGAATGCGGCCTGGATCCCGGAATCGATCATATGTCAGCCATGAAAATCATCGATACCGCGAAGGCCAAAGGGGAAGAAATCATTTCATTCAAATCCTATTGCGGAGGGCTTTTAGCACCGAAAAGTGAAGACAATCCCTGGAAATATAAATTCACCTGGAATCCCCGAAATGTAGTGCTGGCAGGTCAGGCAACTTCCCAATACATCGAAAACGGGGAATTGAAATTTGTCCCGTATCACCAGCTTTTCCGAAGATTGGAAACAATTCATTTTCCCGGCTTGGGGGATTTTGACGGATACCCCAATCGGGATTCGCTGAGCTATCGAAAAGTCTATGGACTAGAAAATATCCCGACAATGCTTCGGGGAACTTTGCGTCGTGCCGGGTATTGCAAAGCTTGGGATGTGTTCGTCCAACTGGGTATGTGTGATGACAGCTTCCAAATGGATCTGCCTGAAAACACCAACCTCAGACAATTTTTGAACTCTTTTTTACCCTACGATCCTGCCCTTTCGGTGGAAGAAAAACTCGGAAATCTGGTTCATGATCTGGACTTTGGCACCTGGGAAAAAATCTCCTGGCTGGGATTCTTTGGGAGAAGAAAACTACCCAAAAACCAAGGAAGCCCTGCGGAAATTCTGCAATCGATTCTCGAGGAAGATTGGGCCCTTCAGCCTGAAGACGAGGACATGATCGTGATGCAGCATCTCTTTGAAATCAAAACTCAGGAAGGGGTGAAAGAAGTAACCTCAAGTCTGGTCAGTTTTGGAGAGGATTCGGTCTACACAGCCATGGCAAAAACTGTCGGTCTGCCCCTGGCTATCGCGGTGGATTTGTTTTTGGAAGAGAACATCAACTTAATCGGACTTCACGTTCCGGTCCTTCGGGAACTTTACGAGCCGATTTTGAAAGAACTCGATCTGCAAGGAATAAGATTCAGAGAACAAGAAAAAACCCGGAACTGAGCCGGGTTTTATTTTATTCATTTGGATTCCAGTCTGCTGGCAGGCGATCACTTTTTGGCCCGGCCACAACTCTGCAATCATCCGGGATAATAGCTCTGGTCTGATTAAATGTCAAATCCGAACTTTTGATATAAATCCTCTTTCTCGTTTCTGCACCCGCAATGAAATATCCCAACACTACTTCTTCCGGCTTGTCCAAACGAGTCATATTGCCTCGAATAGAAGCTGGCGGTGAATCAAAAACAGAACCGCTGGTTTCAGTTTGCTGTCTGATTAATTTCAGAAATCGAAACGCTCCTGCAGAAATACTAATCTGTCTGATATCTGTACGGAAAGTATTCACCAGCCTTATTCCATTATCTTCTATAAAACCAACAGGAATCCTGGTCTTCAACCCATTGAAATTTTCATCCTGACCAATAAAAACGCTTTGATTCCCTACATTTTCAGTTTGGTAGCAAAATTCACAACAAGGTTTAGGGGCCGGTTGCGGTGGTAAATTAGGGATTCTCAATACGTATAAATCAGGTCGGGTTTCCAGCACAAAAGTGGATTCGGCATTTCTCCAGAGATAAAAATTGTTTACATCTCCAGGATCTTCAATTTCTGCATAAATCTGCGCCCCTGATCTGAAAAAGATTTCTCCTTTCACCGGAATTTGGACAGTCTCAATGGAAAGTTTTTTGATTTCGGGTACTGATTCCACACGTTCTGGCAAAGAGGAGTAAACTTCTCCGGTTACCAATTGAATTTGAAGCGTATAGGATCTTCCTATTTGGGCGGAGAATAAAGCCGATGTCTCATAGGTTCCGGTTTTATTTTCATTTTCTTGCAAGGGAACCACCCTTCCTTGGTCATCCCGAAGAGTCAAAGTTGCACCCTGAACAGGACGAATCAAACCTTCAAAGACCGATCCATAGGTTGCGCTTCGCGTCAGCTTGATTACATGAGGTCCGGGACCGGTAGTGACTAGGCCCTCAATCGTCAAAAGCTGCTCCCCCTGATCCAGATCTGCAGAAAACGGATCTATACAAGAAACTGTGAATACAAAAATTACATAAACCAGTCTTCTCAACATCTCATTAAAACTTTATGGAATAACTAATACTGGGCAAGGGCACTCCCAAAATCGCAAGTTTAGAGGCTTGGGGAGGTGCTCCGGATTCATCTGCAAAAAAGAGTGAAAATGGATTTTTCCTTCCATAAACATTCAAAATGGAGAAAATCCATTCCCCATCTTCAAAGAATTTTCCGGGTCCTTTCAATTTAAAATTCACTGCGAAATCAAGGCGATGAAAGTCAGGAAGTCTCTCGGTATTTCGTTGGTCAAAGTAAGCAAGTGAGTTTCCAAAATAATCAAACTTTGCAACCGGGTAAGTCACGGGTCTTCCTGTACTGTACCCGAAAGTCGCGGAAATAGAAGTATTTGTGCTGACTTTATAGTTTCCTATCAGCGTCAGATCATGCGGTTTATCAAAGTTGGATGCAAACCATTCCCCATCGTTAATAATCTCTTCCTCGTAAGTGGTGAGTACTCGTCTCAAACTTCTGGAATAGGTATAGGAAATCCAGCCTGTCATTCTTCCCAAGTTCTTTTTCACAAATAATTCCACCCCATAAGC
>VFKK01000081.1 GCA_009885605.1 Cyclobacteriaceae bacterium
ATAATTGGTTCAGTACCCATGCAGATGGCAAGTTGATTTTGTACCCGATGTTTTCCCCGACCCGAAGACTTGAGCGAAGAAAAGACCTGATCGAACAATTGATGAATCTGGGTTTCAGAGTGGAGGAGATCGTGGATCTGAGCTTTTTTGAAGAGCATCATCAATACCTTGAAGGCACAGGAAGCATGGTGATGGATCATCAGGCTAAAATCATTTATGCATGCTATTCTGTGCGAACCCATTCGGTTCCGTTAAGTTATCTGGCTAAAATCTTGGGATATAAAGTTGTTGCTTTTGATGCGGTGCAGGAAGTCAATGGAGAAGTCAGTCCGATCTATCATACCAATGTGATGATGCACATAGGGACAGATTTGGCGGTAATATGTCTGGAAAGTATTTCGAAAACTGCCGAACGTCAGCTTGTTCAGGAATCACTGACCAAGTCAGGAAAAAAGGTAGTTCCGATCACGGCAAAGCAGAAATTCAACTTTGCCGGGAATATGCTGGAAGTGGGAAATGATGGAGGAGAAAAATTTACCGTGATGTCTCAGACCGCGCTTGATTCGTTGAATGTCGGACAGATTCAATTGATTGAGAAATACACAACCATCATTAGTCCTTCCATACCCACGATCGAAAAACTCGGCGGTGGAAGCGCCAGATGCATGATCGCTGAGATTTTTTTATCGAAGGAATCTTGACCTTTGAGGTCTTTGTGATCCAGGTATTAATTAACCGCTAATTCCGCGAAGGAACGCAAAGAAGTCAGAGAATCCTTTGAGGTTTTTTAAACCTCGAAGATTGGGTAAAAACCAAGAAGACTATCGAGGACTTACGATCTCGATTTAGGATTTCATCTTAATATTAATTTTCACTGAACAACAAGGAGCATTTCTGACTTTGGTTTCGCTCTTGACGAGAGGCGTTCTTTTAGGCTTGGTTATAATGTGTATTTATACAATTCCGCAATTGTCTGATGATATTCTTTTTCGGTCAGTAAATAATTTTTCAATGCGTTGTAGTAGTAAGTCATTTCCAGAAAGTATTCAATGCTTGAAATTTGACCTAAGGAAAGTGACTTGTCCAAAAGTGCGACATTGTTTAGAGAACCAAATAAGGTCTCATAGTTCGTGAGTGTGATTCTCAGATTGCTTTGCTTTTCATACTTCTGTTTGATATCGTAATAGTGTTCATTCCGATGGTCCTGTAAGTTGAAATCATTAAACACTAAATTGGCTTGTTGAGCTTTGACTTTGTTCTTGTTTTCCCAAAGGGGAATGGTCATGCCAAGATGGATTCCTTGAAATTTTTGCCCTAAAATTGCCTGATAGTGATAACCTGTTTCCAATTTGGGGAGTGCCATCGCTTTGCTTAACTCCACCGACTTTTCTCCAATCACTTTTTCTTGCTCCAGGTATTTGCGAACAGCGTCGTTGGCTTCTATTTCAGTTTCCAATGTTTCAAAATCAGGAAGTGTGGGTAGTTCAGAATATATCGTGTCTATGAACTCAATGAAATTTCCTCCATTCAGTTCCGTAAGCTTTTGATTCAACTGATTGATGGCAGACAAATTTTCCTGAAAAGAAGAATTGATCTCAATGAGCTGTAGTTTTGCCTTATTTACGTCCAAAATATTGCCATCCCCTTTGTCTAACCTTGTTTGAAAATCATTGAGCCATTTGTCTGTGTTTTGCTTCCTCTTGGTGACCTCTGATTGAAATTTGTTTCTATAAACTAATTCCATGCAAATGATTTTTGCTGCCAGGAGCACATCTTGCCTTGTCGAAAACATTTGAAATTCAGCCTGTGCAATTTGCTCGTTGGAAAGTTGCTTTTTCTTGCTGTAGGCAGTAATAAAATCAAAGGATTGATTGACCACAAAATCGGTTTGATCTCCGGCTGTTGCAGGAGAACCGTTCAAGTAATCGTAGTCTATTTTTGGATTGTAAGGTGTCAATCCGGTTTTGAACTCCAACTTTTTTGCCTCCCAATACTGCACATTTGCTAAGATGGTTTTGTTGTTGGTCGCAATATTGGAAAGAACAGAATCTATCGTTGTTTGTGCATTAAGGTTGAGGGTTAAAATCAACAAGGGGAGAATTATATTGAATGACTTTTTCATATTGTTTCAGATTTTGAGGTAGATAAAAAGTACACTATCGGAACAATGAAAATGTTAAGTAGCGTTGAGGTAAGCAGACCGCCAAGAATGACTTTTGCCATCGGGCTTTGTATTTCATTGCCGGGTAAATCCCCTGCAATAGCTAAAGGAATCAATGCCAACCCTGCCGTTAATGCAGTCATTAAAATAGGGCTCAACCTGTCCTTGGAACCTTGAATGACGGTATCATACAATCCCAATCCTTCTTTCTGCAAGGTTTGGTAATGTGACACCAATAAAATCCCGTTTCGGGTCGCAACTCCAAACAATGTGACAAAACCAATGATGGCAGGAATGCTTAAAATCCCGCTGGTGAAATAAATGCTAAATACCCCGCCGATTAAGGCTAATGGCAAATTCAACAGAATAATCCCTGAAATTTTAACATTTTTAAATTCCTGAAATAGTAAAAGGAAAATGACCAATAAAGAGAGCAATGATGTCGCCATCAAGGTTTTTGCGGCTTCTGATTCAGCCTCAAATTGTCCGCCGTACTCGATGTGATAGGCTTCGGGAAGCGTTATTTTTTCATTGATTATTCGTTGAATATCTTCCACCACACTTTTTTGGTCCCGCCCCACCACATTGGCAGAGACCACAGTTTTACGCTCTACATTTTCCCTGTTGATGGTGTTAGGTCCGCTAGTGCTTACTATATCAGCTACATAGTGCAGCGGGATTTTCTGTCCATCGTGCGTATCAATAAATGTATTGCGAATGCTTTCGGTTTTAGCTCTGCTTCCTTCTTCAAATCGAACAACCAAATCAAACGTTTTGCCTCCTTCATAGATATCAGATACTTTTTCTCCGGCAAATGCAGCATCTACAAATTGATTAAATGAGCCAATTGAAATTCCATAATGGTTGAGCAAATCCCTGTTGGCTTTGATCTGTATCTGCGGAATTTCGACTTGCTGTTCCACACTCAAATCCACTAATCCTTCGATATTTTGGATTTCATTTTTGATTTGATTGGAAAGGGAAAACAATTTATTCAAGTCATCACCAAAAATCTTAATGGCGATGTTGGCACGCGTTCCGGAGAGCATATGGTCAATTCGGTGTCCAATCGGTTGACCAATGGTAATATTGGCTCCTGTTACTCCAGCCAATTTAATGCGAACATCTTCCATGAAATCTGCACGACTTCTGTCCTCCAGAGTAAAAGGAGCATCAATTTCAGAAGCATTGACTCCCTGTGCATGTTCATCCAGTTCAGCTCTTCCGGTTCTTCTTGTAGTGATTTTTATTTCCGGAACGGTAAGCAGCGCTTTCTCGATGTTTGTACCAATCTTATTACTTTCTTCCAAAGAAATACCCGGCAGACTCACAGCACTTACTACGAGGGAACCTTCGTTGAATTCGGGTAAAAAGCTTCTTCCAAGCTGACTAAAGGCCAATAAGGCAAGCACAAACAAGACCACGCAACCGGCAATCATGATTTTATTCCATTCCATCGCTTTTTCAAGAAGTCGGAGATAGACTTTTTGAAGTCGCTCTACCAACCAACTTTCTTTGTGCTGCTTTTGCAACATTTTATCATTGGTTAGCATGTAACTGCACAAGACAGGGGTGAGAGTAATCGAAACAATCAGAGAAGCGAAAAGGGCAACAATAAATGCAATCCCGAGAGGAGCCAACAATTTTCCTTCCATGCCCGATAAAAAGAACAGCGGGATAAATGCCACGATGATTATGAAGGTGGCATTTATGATAGATGTCCTGATTTCAAAAGAAGCATCAAAAATCACTTTCAATTTATTTCGTTGTTCTTCAACTGGTTTTCGGGCGTTTTCCTTCAAGCGCTTAAAAACATTTTCAACATCAATAATAGCATCATCTACCAGGTCGCCAATGGCAATTGCCA
>VFKK01000238.1 GCA_009885605.1 Cyclobacteriaceae bacterium
CTATTAATGAGTTTGCTGAAAAAGTGAGATCAAGGTTGGAAGCCATGATTCTTACCCATGAATAGTCTCTGGTTCATTTTCGTCAGAGCTTAAAGCCTCTTTGGTCAGCTCTTCAAAAACCACATAAATGACCAGAAATGTCATCGGGAGGGAAATACAAATAGCAACTATAAACAAGATCACTGCGACAGGATTGATGAAAACAAAGGCTGCTCCGATCAGATTCATGACTACCAAAATCAGGAAAAACTGAAAGAATTTCCACCAGTTCCTGGTAACCAGCTTTCTGCTGTATTCCAGAGATGTCCAGAAATCAAATCCACCGAAAATCCCGAATAAGGCTGAAAACATGTAAGAAACTGCCAGGTAAATCCCCGGAATCACCAGCGCAAACAAACCTATAACAATCAAAATCTGTGCGACCAGCCAGATACTCAGCATCAAAAACCAATACCCGAATCCTCCAAAGAAATCCATGTATCTCACAGACTGGCCATGACTGCTTTTATTGGCCACCAAAAAGAATCCTGTGTAGAGAGGTGGGGCTAGGAAAATACTGTAAAGCGTAACGTATTGCAGCATATACATCACGAAAAGTCCCTGGATCGAAAACAATAAAATCATAAAGGTCAAATGCAGTAAAGCCTGGGATTTATACAGTTCCCAGGCTTTTGCAAATGAAGCTTTGATATCAAAATCTATTTCGGTGGAAAGAAGTTTTTCCAGTTTTGGATGCGTCATTTAAGGAATTCCTTATTTCGTAAAGGCCTCTAGAATATCATGCTTGGTGATGATGTGAATCTGATTTTGAACATCACGAACCAACACAGCCTTTTCTTTTTCAACCATGGAAGAAAGCACATCAAGCGTACTGTCCAGCGCGACAAACTTCATCGAAGCTTCCATCACATCTGCCACATGAGCATCTTTCAAAGATGGATTTTCAATGATTCGGGCCAAAAGCTTATTATCTGTTAAGCTTCCGACCACATCCCCATTTTCCATCACAGGAATTTGAGAAACACTCATACTGCTCATCAGACCAATAGCCTCGCGAACTGAATCAGTTTTTGAAGTTGCAACCAGGGAATAATTGCTTCGTAGGGCGATGATGTCTCTGGCTGTGGAGAAAGTCCTGTCCTCCAGGAAACCATGATTTCTCATCCATTCGTCGTTGTATACTTTTCCCAGATAACGGGTACCGTGATCGGGAAGAATAATCACCATGCGATCCCCTTCTTTGAGGTTTTCTTTGGCATATTCAAGTGCTCCGTGTACGGCAGATCCACAAGACCATCCCACAAAAAGTCCTTCTTCTTTCGCCAGTCTTCTTGTCATGACAGCGGCATCTTTATCCGTCACTTTGATAAAATGATCGATCAAGCTGAAATCCACGTTTTTTGGGAGAATGTCTTCCCCTATACCCTCAGTCAGATAAGGATAGATTTCCTTTTCGTCAAAGATTCCGGTCTCTTTATATTTCTTGAAAACCGATCCGTAGGTATCAATTCCCACCGTGATCACGTTTGGATTTTGTTCTTTCAAAAACTTGGCTGTTCCGCACATCGAACCTCCAGTTCCAACTCCTGCTGCGTAATGAGTGATTTTACCTTCCGTATCTTTCCAAATCTCAGGACCGGTTGTCTCGTAATGAGCAAGGGAATTGGAGAGATTGTCGTACTGATTAGGGTAATAGGAATTAGGGATATCCCGGTTTAATTTCTTGGCAACGGAATAGTATGATCGTGGATCATCCGGAGTGACATTGGTTGGGCAAACAACTACTTCGGCTCCCACAGCTCTCAGAATGTCGATTTTTTCTTTCGACTGCTTGTCAGCCATTGTGAAAATACAACGATAGCCTTTGGCAATTGCTGCCAAAGCCAAACCCATCCCTGTGTTTCCGCTAGTTCCTTCGATGAGGGTTCCTCCTGGCTTAAGCAATCCAGCCTTTTCGGCATCCTCCACCATTTTTATGGCCATTCGGTCTTTCATGGAATTGCCGGGATTAAAGTATTCCACTTTAACCAAAATTTCTCCTTTGATGTCTTTGGAAATTTTATTCAGGCGGATCATCGGCGTATTTCCGATCGTATCGATGATGGAATTATAAATCATGCGTAGTCATATTTGGAATTCAAAATTACAGGAATTTTATTACCCCTCATGGATAACGGATTTAAAAACAGAATAATATTCTGCAACTGATTTTTTGAAAACTTTACATTTCCTTAAACTCCAATCGCTTTAATACATCCAGGGTGACGTGTAGCAAAATCGTTGCAACAAGTGTCATTCCTACCACACAGGTTAGCAAAGTCCAAACAAACTGCTTGGTGATGATAAATATCAGCACACTTAAAATCATCGTAGGAATAATCCCAAACATGAAAATCCCTCCTATCATAAATGGTTTAATGAGTTTTCGGTCCCATCCTTCATCCAAGGCGACCTGCGGAATCAGATTGATCGCAAATCCTATGAGGTAGAAAACCACAATGCCAATCAGGAATATGGGAATCAAACCAATGCTGATATGTGCTAAAAAAACAGAAGGGACTATTAAAACTACAGCAAAAATCAACGTTTGAACCACATCCAGCTTGATCATATTCCAGAATTTCGCAGACCAGCTTGCTGGAATAAGTATGAAAAACGGCTTTTTCAAATCTCCGATGTTTGCCCTTCCGATCCCCGCCAAGAAGTAAAATGCCAGCATCAAAATAAGATAGACATAAAAGACTTTGTGGGAGAACCAGTCAAAATTAGAAAGCCCGGCCAAAACAATCCCAATACCGGCCATACTCAGGGAGTATATACCAAACAAAGGATGAAAGTCCTGTCTGCTGCTGTGAACATAATTTCTCCAGTAAAAAGCCTTTGCTCCTGTTCCGAAATCTGGAAGCGCTAATTGCTTTTTGGAGTTGAGACTGTAGGTCCCTTCGTCGACTTCCTTTTTACCCCTGACTTTTTCAAGTTTTTCCTCATTTGTATTGGTAGCTTCCAATACATCCTCGTAATAATATCCGGAAAATTGAATCACAAGTTTTACCACGATGAAATACGCCAAAGCATACAAAGCGATGAAAGCAAGCGAGATAATTAGATTCTGATGAGATAAATAACTTGCAATTCCTCTGCTCCAGCCCACCAAAGGAAAGAAATCAAACCAGGGTGAAGCGATCCATGAAAACATTCCCTGCCAAAACTTTTCAGCCATCAATCCCGGAATGAGAATCATCGCGCCCAAGGAAATCCCTACTACAGTCACCCCGGTACGGATGTATTCCATGACTCCGTATTTGGTATGAAGTGTGTAAACCAAAAACCGGATAGGTGAAATCATAAAGAAGAATAGGGCCATTCCCAAAATCAGAAAGGTCATATTCCCAACGGTAAGATCAAATGATTCCGCCATCTGGCTAGCCGTGTAGGCTATGAAAAGTATACTCCCTCCCAATGCCGGCAAAATTGAACGAGCCATGTAATAAATCAGAATATTTGCAGGCTTGACCGGTGCGGTAAAGAGCAAATTCACGTCTGCCATTTTGAAAAAGCTTACGTTTCTTTTGGTGGAACTGTAGAGTTGAAAAATCAGAATACCCAGTGCAACCAAAGTGATTGCCCCTACAATATTTTGCATCGCAAAATCTATATGCTCCAAGCCGCCGGAATCAACATTCGGTAAATCTGTACTCTGAGAATCCCCACTTGAACTCATCCGCTGAGTATATATGAAAAAGAAATAGGCTACAAAAGCTCCATAAGGAATCAACCTGAGCGGATTTCTAAGAATAAGTTTGATATTATTAATCAGGATAAATATATCCTTCCGGAACAAAAGTCGGATTTCATTCATCTTTTGTCAGCTCTAAAAACAGATCTTCCAACGTAGTCCCTTCATCCTGTACAAACTTTTGCTTCAGATTGGCGATGGTATCATTTCCCAGGATTCTACCATCCTTCAGAATCATGATCCGGTCGGCTATTGACTCCACACTATCAATCATATGTGTACTTACCAGAATCGTTTTCCCTGCCACTTTCAATTCCTTGAAAATCTTCTTTGTGTTTTTGATCGCTTTAGGATCCAAACCAATCATAGGCTCGTCAAAAAACAGCAATTGTGGATCCGGTAAAAGTGCACAGCAAATCGAAACTTTTTGTCTCATCCCCTTCGACAAATCCCTTCCGAGTTTGTCCCGCTTATCATCCAACTCGAACATCTCCAAAAGCTCGTTCCCTTTGGCTTTCCATTCCTTGACTCCATATGCCTGAGCTATAAACTGCAAGTGCTCCTGAACGGTGAGCAAATCATAGACATAAGGTGTCTCTGGAATATAGCTGAAAAATCGTTTTGCCTCTACGCTTAAATGGTCGAATCCGCCAATGGTAATTTCTCCGGAGGTTTTACGAAGTAAACCAACGATACACTTAATTGTTGTGCTTTTCCCCGCTCCATTTGGCCCTAAAAGACCTACAACTTCACCTCCCTTAAGCTCAAAAGAAATATCATCTACGGCATTTTGCTTACCGTATTGCTTGACCAAATTATTAACAACTAGCATAGGAAGGGATTTGACATTAAAACTACAGCAAAGACTTTTAGGTTACGAAAAATTGGAATCTTTTTTGAGTGATAAATGCCAAACAAAAATTAAACCCTATACTTATCTCATGAAAAAACTTTTAATAGTCCTTTTATTTCTGGTAGGAAGCCAAATTTCCGTAGCACAGCAAGCCGGAAAATTCAGAATGGGATTGGATTTAGGGCCTGCAATTCCCGATGGTGGAGGAATCGGAGCTCTTTTTATCCTTGAACCAAAAATTAACATCGCAAATAATATGAGTATTGGACTTAGGTTAGGGACCGCTGCTTTGGCAAAAGATGTCACCTACTATAATATTTCCGAAGATTATGAAGGTGAGATTTCTGGCAATGCTTCTGTGACCGGAACCTTCGATTATTATTTCAATAACGGAAAGAGCAACGTTGCGCCTTTCATTGGTGGCGGTTTTGGGTACTTTGCGCTGAGCAACATTGATATCGAGAATGGTGATTTTGACAATCCTGATGAAGCTGGAAACCTTGAAGCAAATTTCAAATGGGCCCCCATGTTAAGAGCAGGTGTGGAGTTGGGAAAATTCCGAATGGCAGCCGAGTATAATTTCGTTCCCCCAAGCGATCTTCAAAATATAAACGGTGTTGTAATCGGCGAGGCTATTAACCAGTACTTTGGTTTCACGCTCGGCTTCTACGTAGGTGGTGGAAGATGGAAAAACTACTCAATCGAAGAATAAGAAAAAAGCTCCGGAATCATCCGGAGCTTTTTTAACTTTTTTGTCCTGCCAGAAGGTAGAGAACCGCCATTCGGACGGCGACCCCGTTTTCTACCTGATTCAGGATAATTGAATGTTCTGAATCAGCCACGTCTGAATTCAATTCCACTCCCCTGTTGATGGGTCCGGGGTGCATGATTACAATTTCTTTGTTCAGTTGCTGAAGTAATCTCTTGTTGATTCCATAGTAAAGCGAGTATTCTCTCAAGCTTGGAAAATATTTGATTTGCTGCCGCTCGAGTTGAATCCGAAGTACATTTGCCACATCGCACCATTCCAGTGCCTTTTTCACATCCAATTCCACTTTTACTCCAAGGCTGGCGATGTACTTTGGAATCAAAGTAATCGGACCACAGACCATAACTTCCGCACCAAGCATTTTCAGGCAAAAAATATTCGACAGTGCAACACGAGAATGGAGGATATCTCCGATGATAGCTATTTTCTTTCCTGCGATTTCCCCAAGTTTTTCTTTGATCGAAAACGCATCGAGTAGCGCTTGTGTAGGATGCTCGTGGGTGCCGTCACCGGCATTGATAATATTTGCTTTTACATTTCTACTCAGGAAATGAGGCGCTCCGGGACTTGAATGTCTCATCACTACCATGTCCACTTTCATGGAAAGAATATTATTGACTGTATCGACCAGTGATTCTCCCTTTTTCACCGAGCTGCTGCTTGAGGAGAAATTGACCACATCGGCACTGAGTCGCTTTTCAGCCAGTTCAAATGAAAGCTTGGTACGTGTAGAGTTTTCAAAAAAAACATTGGCAATCGTGATGTCTCTCAGGGAAGGCACTTTCTTGATCGGCCGGTTGATCACTTCTTTGAAACTGGATGCTGTATCAAGGATAAGCTGAACATCATCAAGTGTAAGGTTTTTAATTCCGAGGAGGTGTTTTGTACTGAGTTGAGACATGATTAGCTTTTAACTTTCTCTGTGATCCAAATTGCATCTTTTTCAAAACCTTGATCCGCCCATTCCACCACCACATGCTGACTTTCAAGGGTATTCACCTTAATCCCAAAATAGTCCGGCATTATAGGAAAGTCTCTGGTGAGAATTCGATCCACCAGCACCATTAATTCTACTTTTTGAGGTCTGCCAAAAGCGATCATCGCATCCATTGCAGCTCTTACTGATCTTCCTTTGTACAGAACATCGTCCACGATAATTACCTTTTTCCCCTCTACCAGAAAATCAATCTTGGTTTCATTCGCCTTCAGGGGAAAATCTCTCCTGCGAAAATCATCCCTATGAAAAGTGGCATCCAGATATCCTGAAGGTACTTTTACTCCTGAAATCTCTTCCAAAAGCGTTACAATCTTATCTAATAAAATGATCCCGCGGGGCTGCAAACCTAAAAGTACTGTGTTTTCAAAATCATCGTGATTTTCGATCAGTTGGTGACAGAACCTTCTGAGAATGATCCCAATCTGTCCTTGGTCTAGTATTAGCCTTTTTTGCATGGGTGAGATTTGAGGGTAAATATAAAAAATAAATCTAGTCCTGCAGGTCCTTTGGCTGGTACAAATCCCCATCGACAAGCACTTTGGTGATAAAAAATACCTCCTTTACTTCTTCCCTGCCGGACTCATTGAGGAAGCGAATTTTCTGGGTTCCGCTAAGTAAAAAGTAGCGATCATACCAATGAGCTATTTTCAGGCTTTCCGGATTTGTTTCCCGTATGCGCTCATTCTCATCAGTCAGAGCCAACTCAAAATCCAAGCGCTCAAAAACCCTTTCCCCATTTTTGAAATAACTCATTCTGATCGTCTGATTCTCAACATATATATGGTAGAGGTCCTCACCCACCACTGCTATCTCACCAAATGCGTTTGGGTAAGTGGTGGTCAAATCATCATAGGTGCTGGCATTATCCCATATTACCTGACCTTCCTTTCCGACTTTGATAAAATGGGCAGAAACATACTGGTATTCAGGAATCACTTGGTAAGTGGAAGCTATCGGATAGCGATTTGAATAAAAAGGATCGTTGAAACTGGGATTATAACCCATTCTGGAGAGACGGTCATACCGATACGCACTTGTCGGAGAATACAAACCGGAATTACTACCACCTTTGGAATCAATAATATTTACTTGATCAAAGTAAACGTAATAGGCTTCTTCTGTCTCTCTGACATCCCGAATTGAATAGACGTTTTTGATCCCCGGAATCTTTTCTTTTTCGATCTCTTTAAGTGTTTCAGCATCTTTTTTCTGCTTTGACTTCTCATCGAGATAGTTGTAAAAGTTGGGAAAATCTTCAAGGGTATAAAGCTTAAATTGATGCTCCCCAAACTCATTAATTTCCATCAGGTACATCCCTTGATAAGCCCCTCTTCTTTCAAGACCAAAAGATCCAATCATCATTTGTTGATAGTCTTCCCGTTCCGGAAGAAGTAAGGCATCTAAAATCTCCTGTCCGGGATCTCCAAACTGGTCAACTTTGACCTCTTTGATCAAATTTCCCGACATGTCATAGGTATTGACCAGAAGCTCGCGATTCCGGAATTGGCCTTTTCTGCTCAATACCACGTCAATTGCATCAATTTCAGCCATTTTCCTGATTTGAAGAATCTGGGTATCCTCTGCAAAAATTCCCTGAACCGTATGGATGCTTTTATTTTTCATGTCAAAAATCTGCATGACTGGCCTGGAATCAGAGGTTCCCATGAAAACAGCTTTGCCATCCACGACTAAAAACTCCACCAACTCAATGCTGAGCAGATTATTAGCGTCAAATTCGAACCCATTTTTTGATGATAAATCAATATTCAGAATGTACTTTTCTGCCTTTTCGTAATTTCCTTTTTGAAACAAAACATACAACTGGTTTTCCTCGGTATCAAATCCGACAATATCAAATCCTTCACGTACCGGAAACTCGACCAAACCATCGGTATTGAGATTAGAATCTGTGATGAAATACTGGAAATTTTTCTTAAAACTGATTGCTTTCTCAGGGATTACCCTGAAAGAAACCAGAGAATTATCAGTTCTCACCATTTCGAAAACAGGACCGTACAACTCCGCATCAACCTCAAATCTGGCAACGAACTTAACCTGAGCAAAAGCCCGAAAACTCAAAATCAAAAACAGTGAAAGAATCAAAAGTTTTCTCATGTGTCTATAATTGATTATTAATGGCCACACCTGACTGCCGTCAGGCATGTGGAATCTTGCATACCTGATGATCATCCTTCTGTGTGTCGCTTGAGTCATGCTCGATTTCATAATCCCATTTTCAATAATAAATCAAACTCTTCTTTTCCTACCGGCAGGACAGA
>VFKK01000338.1 GCA_009885605.1 Cyclobacteriaceae bacterium
AAGACATAAGATTTATACCTGACTTCAAAGAGACTTCTGCGCCTTTGCGGGAGCTATAAAGCGTTTTGCTATGAGGAGCCGATGCAAGTATTAACAAACAGGAGTTTTCATTATTTATGGATCGTTCAACTAATTTACTGGCAGGATTGCGGATATTCACAGATTAAAACCAGACAGGTTGAACAGCAGGAGATTTTACTTTGTTGAGGAATAAATAAATTTTTAGATATGACCCAGCCTAACCATACCACTTCCAAGAAGAAACTAACTGTAGCAATTGCAGGAGCAGGAGGATATATCGGTCGCTGGTTCATTCATAAATTCAGCGAAAAGTATAATATCGTCGCCCTAAGCAGACAGCAAGTCAAAGAAAATCCTAATCCGGCAGTGACCTGGAGACAGGTTGAACTCTACTCGATCACGAGTACGCTGGATGCTTTGAAAGGGGTGGATGTAGCCATTTATCTGGTTCACTCCATGAATGCCTCCACCCGGCTAAATCAGGGAAGTTTTGAGGATACAGACTTGTTGTTGGCTGATAATTTCAGTCGCGCGGCAGCGATCAACAATGTCAAGCAGATCATTTATCTGGGGGGACTTTTACCGGATGAACCCGAAGAAAAGCTTTCCCGCCACCTCAAGAGCAGACTGGAAGTCGAGCAGACACTGGGTTCCAGAAAGGCGAAACTGACGGCTTTGAGGGCATCGATCATTGTGGGTCCGGGAGGGTCTTCTTTTGACATGATCAAAAATCTGGTCAGAAGACTTCCCGTGCTCATGTGTCCGAAATGGACAGAATCCATGACTCAACCAATTTCGCTTCGTGATACGTTAGACATTCTGGATACCTGCATTGGCAATAGCAAGGTTTATGGGAAAGCCATTGAAATAGGAAGTCCGGAAGTGATGTCCTATCGGGCGATGATGGAGAGGACTGCGAAAGTAATGGGAAAAAAGCGCCTTGTTTTTTCAGTTCCGGTGTTTTCACTTGGACTTTCGAAGTTCTGGGTTGGCTTGTTTGGAGACAGTCCGCCTCAGTTGGTTTCACCGCTTGTGGAAAGTTTGAAGCATACACTCACGGTTTCTCCCGAACTTAGATTTCGGGAAAAGGAAATCAATTACCTCACTTACGAGGAATCTGTTGAGGAGGCGCTTCATTCGAATGAAAAACCGGTTTTACCAAGTTTTAATCAGGTGAAAGGCATCAAGAATACCGTAAGAAGTATTCAAAGAATGCCCAATAAAAATCGTCATTCTGCGCTTTGGGTTGCCAATCGGTACATTATTTGGCTGCCGAGTTTCTTAAAGTTTTTGATCAGAGGAGAAACGAATGAACGCGGAGATTTGGGGTTTTATTTGCTTTGGGGAAAGAAGCCTATGCTTCAATTGACGTTGATAGCAGATCGAAGTGATCATGAGCGGCAACTCTTATACATCACGGGCGGTTGGCTGGTGAAGAGGTTTGATTATGGTTGGCTGGAATTCAGAGAGGTGCTGAACAGCCGGTATATAATTACAGGGATTCATGAATTTGTACCCACCTTGCCTTGGATTTTGTATTTGAATACGCAGGCAAAATTGCACCTTTGGGTAATGAACAGCTTCAGAAAGTATCTTGAAAAAAGAGGAGATTGAAGGGGTAAAAGTTGAAGAATTGCTAGGTAGAATAAATTTCAAAAAGAGAATATTGACCTGAATATATTATGAAAAACTTAAGTTTTAAAAACGGAGATTTACTTCCAATCATAGGCTTAGGCACTTGGAAAAGTGAGCTGGGACAAGTTAGAAAAGCTGTTTTTTGGGCCATTGAGGCTGGTTATCGTCATATCGATTGTGCTGCTATTTATCAAAATGAAAGAGAAGTGGGTCAGGGGATTGCTGATTCATTGGCCGCAGGTCTTGTCAAAAGAGAGGATCTTTTCGTCACTTCCAAGCTTTGGAATAATTCCCACAGACATGAAGATGTGCATGTGGCTTTGGAGAAGACGCTGAGTGATCTGCGATTGGATTACCTGGATTTGTACCTGATTCACTGGCCGATTGCTTTCAAGCAGGGTGTCGGTTTTGCAAAGAACAGAGAGGAATTCTATACCTATCAGGATGTGCCTTTGTCTCAGACATGGACGGCCATGCAGGAGATGAAGAAGTTGGGATTGACCAAGCATATTGGAGTATCCAATTTTAATCAGGCAAAGCTGAAAGAGATCATGGCAATCGGAGGTCAAGGCCCGGAAATGGATCAAATCGAATTGCATCCCTTCCTTCCGCAGGACGGATTGGTGGCATTCTGCAAGGAAAATGGAATCCTGGTTACCGCTTACTCTCCCTTGGGTTCGCCTGATTCAAGAGCTGAAAAGCACAAAAACGATCCGAAGCTTTTGGAAAATCCCGTCGTCGCAAAAATTGCTGAAAAGCACAACGTAACTGTTGGTCAGGTTTTGATTGCCTGGTCAGTTTCGAGAGATATTGCGGTTATTCCCAAATCAGTTCATCAGGAAAGAATCATCCAGAATCTGCATTCAAAGGATGTTCAGTTGGATGCTCAGGATCTGGAAGATTTGAAGAATATCGGGATCAAACATAGATATGTTGACGGATCGTTTTTCACTTCGACCTTCAGCCCCTATAAACTTTCAGATCTTTGGGATAGTTGATAATTGTCAACTGACGAAAGTCCACGGTCGACGGCTCCTACACCTGAACTTCAGGCCTTAATTTGCTTGAGTTGGGATTAGATTCGTGAAAATCATTTTAACAAAAAACCCGGCTTAGACCGGGTTTTTTTTATTCCTCAATTTCAAGTTTTTCGAGAATATCTGCGAGTTCGTCAAAGTCTTTTAAACCGGGTTTTATTTCGGTGCCCCCGGTGAGCGCGATACCTTTCAGCGTATGTTCGGAGAGTAGTTCAAGTACATTTTCTGAAGACAGACCTGCACCGAGGATGATCTCACATTTTTCAGAAAGCAGATTTATAACTTCCAGATCTTCAGCTGTTAATGTTTCGTGTTCTGAAGTGAGGTGTAAAAGGATTCCAGCCTCGGAAAGGGTTGTTCCCACTTCATATTCCCTGCCTCTGACTTCTTCCAAATCCGTTTTATAAATCAGTGATAGACCAGAATCTTTTAACTCAAGTAAAGTGACCAGATCCCGATGCTCTACCCAGGAAATTCCCGGATAGGCTTTGAGAGTTTGCAAAATCTCATCCGTACCTGAAGCTTCAAATTCTCCGACATATTCAAGTCCGGAAAGCCAGCCAGTAATTTCTGAAAACTGTGTAGATGAAACGTACCTGTCAGAAGTGGTTTCTACTGAAAAACCGAGCAGGTTTACATACATCCCGGAACAGTATCTTGCATCTCTCAAATTGGTGATTCCGCCAATTTTCACAAAGGTTTTTAACGCCATTAGGTTACTAATTAGATGGCAAGTTAATCACGAAGATTGGCTTGGGGAAATCAATTTCAGGAAAGGTCCTTTTCCAACTTGGTCATTATTTAGAAATTCCATGTATTTTTAGTCATCAAAATCCATCTATGAGAGCAGTTTTACCTGTTTGGTTTTTTATGATCGTTCTGATTTTTGCCTCCTGCGAAACGGAGGTAGAAGAAGTTCCAACTGATTTTGGGTTTGATTATCAGCCTTTGGAAATCGGTCTTTTTTGGATTTATGATGTTGATCAAACTACCTATTTTGGAGAAAACGATTCGGAGGATGAGCAATTTTTTTACCGTGATCTGGTCAGAACATTTTATCTGAATGAGGCCAGAGAGCAGGTTTTTGTGATCAACCGTGCCAAATCAACTGACAAAATAAATTGGACAACCCAAGTTGAATACACGCTTTTGCGCCGGGAATTCAGGCTTTTGCGTACAACCGAAAATCAAACTCTCGTCAACTTGGTTTTCCCTCCGGACTTGGGCAAAATCTGGGACGGAAATATCTACAGAAACCAGAAGGAAGATGAGTTTGAAATTGATTCCGTCGGGAACAAAATTGCGGGAGGGGGAAGTTCTGACACTATTGT
>VFKK01000293.1 GCA_009885605.1 Cyclobacteriaceae bacterium
GTACGTGCTGTGAACTGTCGAACGTCGTCTGTTGAGGATTATCCGCTGCTTTAACAACCTATTTTGGTCCTACTGGCAAAGTTGCGGATAATCATAAAAAAGATAAAACCCGCAGAAGTTTCCTCCTGCGGGTTTTTCCATTTAGGAAAAATAATTAAAGCTTCCGCTTCAGAAAATCGGTCATCTGCTTGTACAAGTGCCAAGTTGTATTTCCTCCGGATATCCCGTGATTTTTGTTTGGATAGTAGAACGACTCAAATTGTTTGTCTGCAGAGATCAAGGCGTTTACCAAATCCACTGAGTTTTGAAAGTGAACGTTGTCATCGCCAGTTCCATGGATCAAAAGTAGGTTTCCTTTCAGCTTATTCACATGCGTAATCGGACTATTGTCGTCATATCCTGATGGATTGAGTTGTGGCGTCTGCAGAAATCGTTCGGTATAGATCGTATCGTAATATCTCCAGGTCGTCACCGGAGCAACTGCAATCGCTGTTTTGAATACATCATTTCCGATCATCAAAGCCAGAGAAGACATATATCCACCATACGACCAACCCCAGATTCCGATTCTCGCAGGGTCAACAAAAGGCATTTTCGCAAAATACTTTGCTCCTTCGATCTGATCAATGGTTTCGAGTTTGCCTAGATTTGCGTAAGTAGAATGTTTGAAATCCCGGCCTCGTGCTCCGGTGCCTCGATTGTCCACGCAAGCCACGATGATGCCCTCTGCTGCTAATTGCTGATGCCAGAAGTCGCGGGTTCCTCCCCAGCTGTTCATCACATTTTGTGACCCAGGGCCTCCGTACACATACATAAGTACTGGATATTTTTTATTCGGATCAAAGTCTGCCGGCTTGATGATGTAGCCATTCAGCTCAGTACCATCCACTGTCGGGAAGGTGAAAAACTCCTTTTTGCCCAGCGCAAAACCTGCCAATCGATCTTTCAAAGTTTGGTTATCCTCCAATACTTTTAGCTCGGCCCCAGAAGCAGCATTCAAACTTACCCGCACCGGCGTATCGGCAGTTGAATAATAATCAATGAAGAATTTATGATCCGGGCTCATGTTAATGGTGTGAGTTCCTTTAGCTGGCGTGAGGGCTTTTTTAGCTTTTCCGTCCAGATTGATCACATAGAAATTTCTTTCCAAGGGAGAAGCCTCAGTGGAAACGAAATAGACCTTCTTTGCTTTTTCATCCACTCCGACCAGCGAACTCACTTCCCATGCTCCCGTGGTGATCTGACGGATTAGTTTCCCGTCGATTGCGTGATGGTAAATATGCTTGAAACCATCCTGCTCGGAAGTTCGGATAAACGATTTTCCATCTGCGAGATACTCCAAGTTGTCATTGTTGTCCAAATCCACATAGGTTTTGGAGGTATCGGAAATGATCAAACTACTCGCTCCGGTACTTGCATTGGCATGAAAAAGATCCATCTGATTCTGAAGACGGTTCAAGCGTATGAAAGCCAGCGTATTCGCATCTTTAGTCCAATAGATCCTTGGCAGATAAATATCCGTCTCCGTTCCTGCATCAATTTTTTGAGTTTTCGAAGTCGCCAAATCATAGACATGAATACTTACGAGCGCATTTTTCTCTCCTGCCTTTGGGTATTTGAATTTATAATCTTTAGGATATAGCGGTCCCCACATTTGCATGTTAAACTCAGGCACGGCTGTTTCATCAAATCGGATAAAGGCTATTTTCTTTCCGTCAGGAGACCATTTGAAAGCCTGAGCCATGGAAAATTCTTCCTCGTAAACCCAATCAGCCGACCCGTTGATGACTTTGTTCCATTCCCCGCCTGTTGTGATTTGGGTTAGTTTGTTGTTCGCCAATTCAACCATGTACAGGTTGTTTTCTTTGACAAAAGCCACTTTGTCATTGTCCGGCGAAAGGGTGGCGTAGGAGATTTTCTCTCCGTTCATCAACTGCTGCTTTTGGCCAGTAGCCATGTCAACCACAAAGAAAATCCCTTTCGAAGATCGGCGATAAATCGACTCGACATCAGATGCTATCAGGGCTTTCGTTTCGTCAGGATTGAAGGAATAGCTTGAGAAATTCACCCCAAGCCCTCTTCCATCCAGCAAAACCGCTTCCTCAGCTCCGGTGGAAATATTGATTTTTACCACTACAGGAGCTCCCATCCGATTTATCTGGGAACTGTAATACTGCCCGTCTTTCATCCAATTGATGCCATTGACAGATTTTTGGGCGAAAGTGCCTTTTTTGAAGACATCCTCGATCGTCACTTTTTTCTGGGCTTGAGCTTGCAAACTGACAATCATTCCCAGAGCCAGGCTCAGTGACAAGGCCAGCACTTTCCAACTTTTAATCATCTTATTTTAATTTGGGTAATCAACTCCTGTTTTTCAGGAGCCGAATATAAAAAAAATGCTGTGTTGGGCTAAAGGGAATCTTGTTAACGGTCCTTCAAAACCGGGTTTTTATTCTTAAAAAATCTGAATCAGGCAAAACTTCCGGAGGCTTTCATTTCTCCCTTAGCCAAAAAATCAGCTAATTCGCATAGTTAAGCTATCCCAGCAAATGAATAAAAAAATAGCCCTTGTCACCGGAGGATTTACCGGTGAATCTGTGATTTCCCTGAAGAGCGCAGCAGTCGTGGAGCGGACGATCGATCGTGAGCGGTACGATGTCTACAAGATCCTCATTTACCCAAATGACTGGCATTATATGAGTGCTTCGGGAGAGAAAATCCCAGTGGATCTGAATGATTTTAGCATCAGCTTAGGCGATGAAAAAATAAAATTTGATGGGGTTTTCAATATTCTTCACGGTTCCCCTGGCGAAGATGGAAAGCTCGCAGGCTACTTTGATATGTTGGGAATTCCTTATACCACCTGTGATCAGTTGACTTCCGCTATCACGATGAATAAAGGCTACACCAAAGCTCTCGTGCAGGAAATCCCCGAATTGAACGTGGCGAAATCGCTTCAGCTTTTTGAAAATACGGTTGAAAATCTCCAGAAAATCGAGTCTGAATTAGTTCTTCCGCTTTTCATCAAACCGAATAACGGCGGAAGCTCAATCGGAATGACGAAAGTAAAAACATGGGATGATCTTCCGGAAGCGTTGGACAAAGCTTTCGCAGAAGACAAGCAAGTGCTCGTGGAAGAGTTTGTGTCTGGAAGGGAATTTTCAATTGGTATTTACAAAGGAAGAGGAGAAATCTCCGTACTTCCTGCTACCGAGATTGTGAGCAGTAAGGAGTTTTTCGACTACGAAGCTAAATACACTCCGGGTGTGGCGGAGGAAATTACTCCGGGAAGAATGTCTGATGAAGAAAAGTCACGGGTGGATCGAATCGTCTATAAAGTATATGAAAAACTCAACTGCAAAGGCGCAGTGCGGGTGGACTACTTCCTGCAGTCCGAAACCGGCAAATTCTACTTTATAGAAATCAACACCGTGCCCGGTCAAACAGAAACCAGCTTGATTTCTCAGCAAGTACGAGTGGCCGGGAAAGATGTGAAAGAGTTTTACTCAGAGTTGATTGAGGAGATGTATTCCTGAGACTTTAGATATAAGATTTAAGACATGAGATTTAAGATATAGGATTTAAGTGTCATGTCCTGAAATAGCTTGACAGTAAAGTCAAACTAAACTCAGGTAAAATTATGACAAAAGTAGTGAGGGAAATCAATCGGTACAGTATTAGCTTCAAGAAGCAGGTGTTAGAGGAGTTGGAAAGCGGTTCCTCTATTTCGTTCCTTCAAAAGAAGTATGGAATTCGGGGAGGGGAGACGATTCAAAACTGGATAAAATCCTTTGGAAGACACCACCTTCTGAACAAAACAGTACGAATAGAAACCATGGACGAGAAAAACAGGCTCAAGCAATTAGAAGAAGAAAATGGGAAACTGAAGGCGGCACTGGCAGATTCGATTATAGCCAACAAGTGCCTGGAGACCCTTATCCAGGTTGCCAATGAGGAATACAAAACGGATCTAAAAAAAAACTTTGGCATCGATGTGTTGAAAAAAGGTCAAAGGAGGTGAGTGTTTCCACTGCGTGTTCGTACTTCGGACACAGCAGATCAGCCTATTACGACTGGATAAATGTGCGGATCCGGGAGGAAACAGGTTTTGATCTGGTCTTGGACCTGGTCCGGAATCAGCGGGCTGTTCACCCCAGAATGGGAGGCAAAAAACTCTATCACATCCTGAAAGGGGAAATAGAAAGGCTTGGGCTGAAACTGGGAAGAGATAAGTTCTTTGATCTTCTGGGCTCAAGTGGGCTGTTGGTTAAGCGGAAGAGGAGATATGTAGTGACTACGCAGTCTTTTGTTCGGTTCAGCCAGTTCGGGGATCATTACAACGGCAGGAAATGGACAGCTCCGCATCAAGCGTGGGTCTGTGACATTACCTACATCCGTGTAGGTGAAACGTTCCGGTATCTGTTCCTGATCACCGATGCATGGAGCAGAAAAGTGGTTGGGTGGTTTCTGGGGAATACTCTTGAAGCAAGATGGGCTGTTGAGGCCCTGAAAATGGCCATCAGGCAATGCCCTGATCCCAAAGGACTGGTTCACCATTCCGACAGAGGGTTTCAGTATTGCAGTAAAAAGTATACAACACTGCTCAAAAAGACAGGAATAGAGTCAAGCATGGGAGAAGCGGGGAACTGCTATGACAATGCCATGGCCGAAAGAGTCAACGGGATACTCAAGACGGAGTATCTTCTGGATTCCAGATTCAACAACCTCAGCCAAGCTCATGCTTGCGTGAGGCATGCGGTAAAAAGCTATAATGAAAAAAGGCCACACCTGTCATTGGGAATGAGGATTCCCACAGAAGTGCATCAGAGCAATTCTGTGTTTTCATCTCTCAAACGCAAAAGTAGCCCAAGCCAGAAACCAGTAAAGGCTAAATAAACGCCGCTACGCGCCGGCCTTGACTGGTTTCCTAGCTTGGACAAAAGGGCATTTAAGAGGATTAAAACCAAAAGAAAAACAAAGAAAAAGTGTCAGGTAAAATCAGGACGTGACACAGATGAACGACCGATGTTGGATGACGGGAAATCTGAGAAAAAAACTCCGTGTGACTCTGTGATACTTCCGTGCAACTCTGCGTAAA
>VFKK01000307.1 GCA_009885605.1 Cyclobacteriaceae bacterium
CCCAAAGACGCTCAAGTACGTTCTTGCTTTTGTACTCTTGTTTGCTTCTGTTAAATTGATTTTATCTTGACAAAAGCAAATCTTTCAGGGTTTGTAAAAAGGAAAATGGAAACGAAAGAACAGAAAATTACGGTGAAGGCATTTGGGATGATAGCGGAGAAATTTGGTTCTGGGCAGATTGAGCTTACCGGAATTTCTACTATCGAGGAGCTTCGAAAGGCTTTATTTGATCAGTTTCCGGAATTGAAAAACATGAAATTCAGCATTGCGATCAACAAGCAACTTGCTTCCGGAAATGCATCAATTCCTGATGGCAGTGAAATTGCCTTATTACCGCCCTTTTCAGGAGGTTAATCAAGTATGGATCGCTTCGAAAGACAACATATCCTTTCAGGGTTTGGAATAGAATCCCAGCAAAAGCTTCAAAAAGCCAAAGTTTTGGTCATTGGTGCCGGAGGTTTGGGTTGTCCTATTTTATTGTATCTGGCCGCAGCTGGAGTAGGGAAAATCGGGATTATGGACGGCGATGTCGTGTCGTTGTCCAATTTGAACCGTCAGGTGCTTTTCGGTGAGAATGATATAGGAAAAGCCAAAGCCAGTGTTGCTGCAGATTACCTTCGGAAAAAGTATTCTGATATTGAAATCGAAGAGATTCCGGAGTTTATCACCACTGCGAATGCACTCGAAGTCATGTCAGATTATGAGCTGATTATTGATGGTACAGACAATTTTTCCACCCGATATCTTGTCAATGATGCTTGTGTCCTTTTGAAAAAGCCATTGGTTTTTGGAGCAATTTATGAGCACGAAGGACAGATTTTGGTCTTTAATTCTGCGAAAGAAGGAGGTACCAATTACCGTGATTTATATCCAAACCCCCCGGCTGCATCGGAGATCCCAAACTGCAACGAGACCGGAGTTTTGGGGATTTTGCCGGGAATCATCGGCATCATGATGGCAACTGAGGCCATCAAAGTTCTGGCTAATTATGCTGAATCTCTTGAAAATAAAATACTGTTTTTCAACAGTTTAAATTATCAAACCTATACGATAGATTTCAATTCAAATTCGGAACTGAAAAAACTTATTCCAGATTCTTTTGAGTCGTTCAGGGAAAAAGATTATTCTCTTTTCTGCGAAACAATCCCTTCCGTGGATTGGGATTTTGCACTCAGTCAATTGAATTCTGACAGCATCTTGGTTGATATTCGGGAGGCTTCTGAAATGCCAAAATTGCAGAGAGCTGAAGTGGTGTATTTGCCCATGTCGAAGCTTTTGCAAGAATCCAAAAGCCTGCTTGCATCAGGTGAGGTTTTCCTGTTTTGCCAGAGTGGAATTAGAAGTCTGAAAGCAGTTACCGAACTTCAAAAAGTCTTACCGGGAAAAAGTATCTATTCAATCAAGGGCGGAATTGCCGCTTTTCTTTCGAAAAACGAAGAATCCAACACTTATGAAAACTAAGCGAACACCCAAAAACATCTTTGTTCTTGGCGCGATTTCACCCGATTCGATCGCCAAATCCATCGCCAATCACAGTACTAAAACGGATATCGGAGGACATAGCATTTTCCTCGGGCAAGTCCGATCGGATGAAAAGCCTGAGGGAAGAGTGATTGCAATTGATTATTCGGCTTACGAGGAAATGGCTTTGGAAAAGGCTTTTGAGATTCGTGAGGCTGTTTTTGCAAAATACCCTTTGTCATGCATGCATATTTATCATAGCCTCGGCGAGGTGAAAGCCGGGGAGATTTGTCTGTTTGTTTTCACATCCTCCAAACACCGAAAAGCTGCTATGGATGCCTGCGATGAACTTGTGGAGCGAATCAAGGCCGAATTACCAGTTTGGGGAAAAGAGATTCTGGATAGCGAAAATCACGTCTGGAAAGTAAATTCCTGAAATCTCACATGACCAATGACTTCGCACATTGGGAGGTTATGAATTACACCGGGAATATGAAAACCCGGATTCCAGAACAATCAAGGAAAAAGAACTAAATCAAAACACTAATTTTAATCCGACATTAGACCAAATGTGACAACCAAAATCAGGCAAGTTCATTTGGTCTTCCGTCTTCCGTCTTCCAGCTACTCTCCAATGATCGATATTACTGCAAAAAGCACAACACTTCGAAAGGCAATTGCTCAGGCTATTCTAAAAGTCAGCCGTCCTGAGACCATCGCTGCGGTCGTAAATAGAACAGTACCGAAAGGAGATGTGCTGGAAATGGCTAAGACTGCCGGACTTTTTGCAGCAAAGAGAACAGCTGATATGATTCCGGATTGCCATCCATTGCCTATCGAATACACCGCTATCCGATATGAAATCGGAGAAATGGAAATTACGATTTTGGCAGAAATCCACACGATCTACAAAACCGGGGTGGAAGTGGAAGCCATGCATACGGCATCTGTTGTGGCTTTGACCATGTATGATATGCTGAAGCCGATCGATAAAGGAATCAGCATCGAAAAGATCAGTTTGGTGGAGAAAAAAGGCGGTAAAACAGACTTTAAAAAAGACCAGGAAATAACTCTCAAGGCGGCTGTGATCGTATGTTCGGATTCAATTTCCGCAGGAAAAAATGAAGACCAAGCTGGCAAAACCATAATCGAAAAACTCAAAGGCTGGAAAGTTGAAGTTCCCGTTTATAAAGTGATTCCTGACGAAGTTTCGATAATCAGAAGTACAGCTGAAACACTCGTTTCCGAAGGAATTGATCTTTTGATTTTTACGGGAGGAACGGGGCTTTCACCAAGAGATGTGACTCCTGAGGCTTTACTGCCAATTTTGGAGAAACAAATCCCGGGAATTGAAGAAGCTATCCGGACCTATGGGCAGCAACGAACTCCCTATGCAATGCTCTCCAGAAGTGTGGCGGGATTGATAGGAGATACGTTGGTTTTGGCTTTACCCGGATCTACGAGAGGAGCAGCAGAATCTATGGATGCAATCTTCCCGGCAGCGCTACATATATTCAAAGTAATGGAAGGTTTGAGGCACGAGTGAGGATGATTCTATATTCAGGTCACTGATTTTTTTTTAAAAGTCCCGGAAAAGTTCCCACAGATTTAATCAGATAAATTCACCGATATCCTATAATCTATAAATTTTAAGCATTTACTTTTATTCCTACCTGATAGTAATAATCTATAAAATAATAGGTTGCTCACAAACCGCCTTTCAACCACGCCTGTATTATTTTTTGGGTTACAAGTGAGATAAACCTATTTTTAATCAACTTAGAGGAGTGTTTAAGTTCGAGTATAAATCCATAAACTTTAACCAGGAGAACATTTGAAAAGAAGAGATTTTATCCACCTTTCCGGATTGGGCCTTGGCGCCATGATAACACCGGGAGTATTGGCGATGGGAAATACTGTCACTGCGGAGCAGTTGACGATCCCAGGATTAGAAAACGCCGCAAAAAAAAACCTTGCCGATGTGGCTTTGAACGCTGCGAAAGCAAAAGGAGCCAGCTATACTGATGTCAGAATTGGTCGTTACCTGCAGCAATTCCTATTCACCAGAGAAAAAAACGTTGAGAATATTACCAATGCGGAATCCTTTGGAGTTGGCATTAGGGTTATTGCTGACGGAACTTGGGGATTTGCGGCAACTTCGGACGTAACTCCGGATGGTATCAAGGCTTGTGCTGAAACAGCTGTAGCGATTGCAAAAGCAAATGCAAGATTGCAAAGCGAACCAGTAGTTCTTGCTCCGGTTCCCGGATATGGTGAGGTGACCTGGAATACGCCAATCCAGAAAAATGCATTGGCTGTTCCGGTAAAAGAGAAGATTGATTTGCTTCTCAGCGTCAACAATGCCGCTTTGGACAATGGAGCAGCTTTCGTGAATTCCAACCTCTTCATGATTAATGAACAAAAGTATTTCGCTTCGACTGACGGATCATACATCGATCAGGATATTCATAGAATTTGGCCTACGTTCAATGTGACTGCAGTAAACAAAGCTGAGGGCAATTTCAGATCCCGTCAGGCTCTGAGCGCACCGATGGGAATGGGTTATGAATACATGGATGGACTTGCCAAAGACAAACTGGCAAATCCGGCTGGTTTCAACAGTTACAAAAATTCCTACGACATGGTTGAGGATGCTGTGGCCGCTGCGAAACATTCAAAAGAAAAGCTTACAGCAAAATCAGTTTTACCCGGTAAATATGACCTTGTTTTGGATCCCGATCACTTGGGCTTGACCATTCACGAGTCTGTAGGTCACCCGCTTGAATTGGATCGTGTTCTTGGATACGAGGCCAATTATGCAGGAACAAGCTTTGCAACGTTGGACAAATGGAAAGCTGGAGACTTCAAGTACGGTTCTGATAAAGTGAATATCGTCGCTGATAAAACTCAGCCTTTGTCTCTTGGAAACACTGGTTACGATGACGAAGGAGTGAAGTGCAAGGAGTGGGATCTGATCAAAAATGGTGTGTTGGTAAACTATCAGGCAATCCGTGATCAGGCCAAAATCATCAACGAATCGGAATCTCATGGTTGCTGCTTTGCAGATAACTGGAGCTCAGTTCAGTTTCAGAGAATGCCGAATGTATCCCTGAAGCCGGGAACCGAGAAGCTCAGTGCAGCTGATATGGTGAAAGGCGTGGAAAAAGGCGTTTACATCATCGGTCGTGGTTCTTACTCGATCGATCAGCAGCGGTACAACTTCCAGTTTGGAGGTCAGCTTTTCTACGAAATCAAAAACGGAGAAATCGTCGGCATGCTAGAAGATGTGGCATATCAGTCTAATACTCAGGAATTCTGGAATTCCTGCGCTCAAATCTGTGATAAGGATGATTACCGATTCTTCGGTTCTTTCTTCGATGGAAAAGGTCAGCCTTCGCAGTCTTCAGCCGTTTCCCACGGCAGTTCAACTACCCGTTTCGACGGAGTCAATGTCATCAACACGGGTAGAAAAATTTAACCATTAACTCCAGAAACATGGCCATTTTAACAAAAGAAGAAGCGAAACAAATCATAGATAAGGTCCTGTCGTATGCCAAAGCAGACGAGACGGCAGTTTCTATCTCCGGAGGCAGAACCGGAAATATACGATACGCAAGAAATACAGTAAATACGAGCGGAGAAACGAATGAAATCACGCTGAACATTACCTCGGTGTATGGTAAGCGTTCGGGATCTGCAAGCGTTAACGAATTGGATGACGAGTCTCTGAGAAGAGCCGTGGTTCGTGCAGAAGAAATCGCGCAATTGGCTCCTGAAAATCCAGAGTATATGCCGATGCTTGGTCCTCAGCAATATATTGAATCCAAGACGTTCGTAGAATCTACCAACAAAATCAATCCGGATTACAGAGCGCAGGTTGCGCATGACAGCATCAAACCAAGTGGTGAAAAGAATCTGACAGCTGCCGGATATCTGGAAGATTTCTCAGGCTTTTCAGCCATGGGAAATAGCAAAGGAATGTTTGGCTACAACAAGAGCACTTCAGTCGATTTCTCCGTGACGGTAAGAACTGCAGACGGAACAGGTTCCGGTTATTCAAGCAGAGACTTCAACGATGCGAGCTTGCTCAATTCAAGAGAAGTGACAACGCTTGCCATGCAAAAAGCACAAGCTTCTGTCAATGCTCAGGCGATCGAGCCAGGAAAATATACCGTTATCCTGGAGCCAACTGCAGCGTTTGACTTAATGCGTTTGTTGACATCCGGCATGGATGCCCGAAGTGCAGATGAGGGCCGAAGCTTCCTGAGCAAAAAAGGCGGAGGAACCCGATTAGGTGAAAAGCTTTTCGACGAAAGAGTGAATATCTATTCCGATCCAACACATCCTGAAATCCCGTCTGCACCCTGGACAAACGAAGGTTTCCCAAGAGAAAAGACAACCTGGGTTGAGAAGGGTGTCGTGAAAAACATGTTCTATTCCCGCTATTGGGCATCAAAACAAGGGGTAACTCCGGTCGGAAGACCCGGTGGAGTGATCATCGAAGGTGGCGATCAATCTATTGCAGATATGATCAAGAGTACCGAAAGAGGTGTTTTGGTAACTCGTTTCTGGTATATCAGAGCAGTGGATCCACAGACATTGCTTTATACAGGTTTGACAAGAGACGGTACTTTCTACATCGAAGACGGTCAGATCAAATTCCCTGTCAAAAACTTCCGATTCAACGAAAGTCCGATCATCATGCTGAATAATATTGAGGCATTGGGCAAACTTCAGCGAGTAGGTGGAAATATGATTCCGGCAATGAAAATTCGTGACTTTACGTTCACCAGTTTATCAGACGCCGTTTAAAATTTGTCAACAGTCCACAGACCACGGTCGACGGGTTCCAAATCAACATTTGGAGCGGCTAATTGTTGGTCTGTGGACATATTTAAATGCATGTTTTCAATTTTGCTGTGGACTGTTGACCGTCGACCGTTGACAAACAATTTTGAGAAACCTACCATCCTCCCACCATGCTGCCTTTCTTCTTCACCCGCCTCAAGTACAATTCCGGCAATTGGGATACAGATCAGCGCATGCCTTCCAACCTGCTTAATTCTCTGGTGGAATACACCACGATTCCGATCGACGAGAAGGAAAAAATCGTGGAATTGAGCAGCATAGAAATTTTCAAAAGCCCTTTTTGCTATCTCAGCGGGCATAAATTAGTTGAGTTCTCCACACAGGAAAGGAGCAACTTTAAAACTTATGTGCAGAATGGAGGATTTGTCTTTGTGGATGATTGCAATCATGATATAGACGGACTGTTTGCCAAATCATTTGAAGCCGAAATAGCTAAAACCTTCGGGGCGGAAGCCCTGCAAAAAATCCCAAATAACCACCGGATTTACAGATCCTTCTTTGAGTTTGAAGACGGTCCGCCGGCGACCTCTTTTGAGTTGAATGGCTGGGGCGATGACCTGGTTCACGATTACCTGAAAGCTGTAATCGTCAACGATCGAATCGGCGTTTTATACAGCAACAAAGACTATGGTTGCGAGTGGGATTATGATTTCCGAAACAAGAGATTTCTCAAAGAAGACAATACCAAATTCGGCGTTAATATCGTCGTATACGCTTTAACTTAATTATTTTGGAAAACACAGAATCATCAATTTATCAGGCTCTTGTAGATAATATTTCTTTACTGAAAAAAGAGATTTCCAAAGTCATCATTGGTCAGGATGAAGTGATCGATGAGGTCATTATCACACTTCTGGCAGGCGGTCATTGCTTGCTTGAAGGGGTGCCGGGTTTGGCAAAAACCCTGATGGTAAAATCACTTTCAGAGGTGATGGATCTTCAATTTAAGCGGATTCAATTCACCCCGGATTTGATGCCCGGGGATATTTTGGGAACAGAGATTTTGGAAGAAGATCATGAGACGGGAAAGAAGTTTTTCCAATTCAATCGTGGGCCAATATTCGCAAATATGGTTTTGGCTGATGAAATCAACCGAACACCTCCCAAAACCCAGGCGGCTTTACTCGAAGCTATGCAGGAGAAATCAGTGACGTATGGAGGCCAAAATCACCCGCTTCCGGATCCTTTTTTAATCATTGCGACTCAAAACCCAATCGAACAAGCCGGAACGTATCCGCTTCCTGAGGCCCAACTCGATCGCTTTTTGCTTTATATCAAACTGGGATATCCTTCGGAAAGAGAGGAATTGGAGGTTTTGGAGAAAACCACCGGAACCTACAAAGCCGATCCTCAGATTGTATTTTCCGCCAGGGACATAAAGCAACTTCAGACGCTGACAAGACAAGTCCATATTGATTCGGGTTTGTTGCAATACATCAATCGAATCGTAAGGTCAAGCCGGCCCGACACGTCTGGAATTCAGGCGGTGAAGGATTATGTGGAATGGGGTGCCGGAACTCGTGCCGGACAGGCTTTGATTCTTTGTGCCAAAGCCCGTGCATTAGTCAAAGGCCGATATGCTGTCATTCCTGAAGACATCAAAACCTTGGCTTTTCCTGTTCTACGTCACAGGCTTTCTCTCCATTTCAGGGCCGAAGCCGAGAACGTGATGCCCGACTCGATTATCTCTAAAATTCTTGACTCTATCCCGGTCAATGCAAGCTAAGACGCTGGAAATCATCAAACTCAACAATCTGAGACTGGCTGCCAAAATCATCAGCGAAGAGCTGAAGCATGGCATTCACCTCGGGAAAAGAGGGGGGACTGGTAGCGAATTTGAACAATATCGCTACTACGAACCCGGAGATGATCCCAAGCGAATAGACTGGAAATACTTTTCCAAGTCGGGAAAACACATGATTAAGGAATCTCAGTCGGAAAGCCATCTGAACGTGAGTCTGATGCTGGATCTTTCCGGTTCGATGAATTATGAAGAGGATGGTGTGCGAAGGTTGGATTATGCTAAAAATCTCCTCGCATCTTTAGCCTATCTGGCTCATCAGCAGGGAGATTCTCTTTCATTTTTTACTTTTCAAAATGGCCAGCTTGAGAAAAAAGTGGCGCCGTCTTCAAAAGCTTTTCAGAAAATCTTGTATCATCTCGAAACTGAAAAGGCTTCCGGTTCATGGCCGGTGACAAAACAATCATTTCCTGAGCTCAAAACCCGACAAAAGGAATTGATCATCTTAGTTTCTGATTTTCTGCAGCAGGACAATGAGTGGCTGGATATTGTGGAACAGATGCGTCATCCCAAAAAAGAAATTGTGCTTTTCCAGATTTTGGGAAATCAGGAAGTGGACTTCGAAATGAAAGGAAGTTTCCAATTTAAAGATCTGGAAAGTGATCGGGTAATTACCTTGGACGGGGCGAATGTTCAAAAAACATACAATACAGCGATTCAGAGTTATTTATCAGAACTAGAGGAAGCTCTGCAATTGCCACAGGTTCATCTCTTTCGGGTGAATTTGCAGGAGTCGATCTCCGAATTGATCAATCGATTTTTGTCCCAACGAACCCTTTACTGATGGAATTTTTGCAGCCCATATTGCTTTGGGGTTTGCTGGGTCTCAGCGTTCCGATCTTGATCCATTTATGGAATGGAAAAAAAGGAAAGTTGGTTGCTTGGGCCGCGATGCAATGGCTGCAGGAGCAGGATAATCAGTCTTCCAAATCCATCCGAATTGACCAAATCTTGATCCTGATTTTACGGATGCTGTTGATTTTATTACTGGTATTCCTGCTAGCTCAAATGCTTCTGAAAGGATTTGGGAAATCTGAAACCGGTGAAGTGATTCACCTCGTTCAGCTTAATAAAAAGGTCATTGAAGACTTCAAATTTGAGCTGGAACAAGCCTTGGAGAAAGGAGAAAAGGTTATGATAGCGGACGAGGATTTAACTGAGATCGAAAGTTTAGACGATTTAAATCAAACTGTTTTAAATCAATCTAATAAGATTCAGGAATCTTTGAATGAATTGCCTGAAAACACGGAGAATCTGAACCTCTATTTGTCTAATTCTGATCGATTGATTTCTTCAGAACTCCTGTATACTCCGATCAAGCCGGTTCTTTTTCTTTCAGAAAATCAAGAGGAAAAAGAGGTGAGTGAATTTATCCAAACAGCCTCC
>VFKK01000158.1 GCA_009885605.1 Cyclobacteriaceae bacterium
GCCAAAGACATTGAGTTTGTCGTTGTCCAGATGAAGTTGTCTTTGATTGGCCAAAGCCACAGCAGCGAAAGCTTCGTTGATTTCATAATAATCTATGTCAGCTTCAGTCAAACCTGCATGTTTGATTGCCTTTGGAATCGCCAAAGCAGGAGCGGTGGTGAACCAAAGCGGATCGGTGGCTGCATCAGCAAATCCTCTGATTTTAGCCAAAGGCTTTAAACCGAGTTCTTCCATTTTTTCCTTGCTCATCAGCACCAAAGCCGATGCTCCGTCATTCATGGTAGAAGCATTTGCAGCTGTGACAGTTCCGTCTTTTTCAAAAACCGGTTTCAAAGAAGGAATCTTGTCAAACATCACTTGTTTGAATTCTTCATCCTCATCGATCAAAATTGTCTCGCCTTTTCTTCCCTGTAATTGAACAGGAATTACTTCGTCTTTGAAGTAGCCCTTGGCCCAGGACTCCGCAGATCTCTGGTAAGATTGAATTGCATAGGTATCTTGCTCTTCACGGGAGATTTTCATTTCTCTGGCAGTGTTATCCGCACAGTTTCCCATCGGAAACTTATAATAGGCTTCGAAAAGTCCGTCTTTCACCAATCCGTCCACTAATTCTGCGTTTCCATATTTGTATCCAAATCTTGCCTTTGGTACATAATAAGGAACATTTGACATGCTTTCCATTCCGCCTGCTACGACTACGTCGTTGATTCCAAGCATGATCGATTGAGCACCAAACATGACAGCTTTCATTCCGGATGCACAGACTTTATTGATAGTGGTACAAGGGACATGATAGCCAACTCCCGCTCCAATAGAGGCTTGTCGGGCCGGTGCTTGTCCAAGATTGGCGGAAATCACATTTCCCATGAACACTTCCTGCACTTCTTCTGCCTTTACTCCGGCTTTGTTGAGCGCTCCTTTGATTGCGATGCTTCCAAGTTCAATTGCTGTCAACCCGGAGAGTTTACCTCCAAAGCTTCCCAGCGGTGTGCGAACTGCAGAAACGATGTAGACTTCTTTGATCATGTTTATATTTGGGTTTGATGGGTCAGTTGATATTACTTATTAAAGTACTTTCATCTGTAAAAATGAAATTTTAAATCCCCCTTGCCCCCTTTGAGAAGGGGGAGTTCGCGAAGCCAAAGTTCAACCTCCGAATTTCTTTCATCCGTCTTCGGTCTTCCGTCCATTTTACCAATCCGGCAATCCCCGTTTCGGTTTCTCGGTCGGCTTCTTTTTGTTTTGTTGGATGTATCGAAGCTCGGCAGCATTCATGCTTTCCAGGATCTGCGAAGCTTGTTCCGGAGTCAGGTTCATGGCTTTTAGCTTTTCTTTGAAAGCTTCCATTGCTTTTTGCTTATCGGCCAGATCAGCATCCATTTGGTCATTGGCACCTTCTTCTGCAGGTTCATCGCTTTTTTCGGTAGGGTTTCCTGACTGAGATTCTTTTGCTTTATCCTCTTCAGCTTTTTCTCCGTCTTTCTGCTGCTCGTCCTGCTTACCTTCTTCGCCCTGACTTTTCTGGTCTTGCTTTTGATCCTGCTGCTCCTGATTTTCCTTGTCCTGCTGCTCTTTATTTTCCTGCTCTTCCTCTTCTTTTTCCTTTTCGAGTTTTTCTTTCAATGCCTGAAGTTTTGCATCACCCGGGAATTTTCCCAAACCTTCATTAACAGATTGTAGGGCTTGATCTTTATCAGTTTTGACATAAGATCTTGCTGCCCAATTGAAAAAATCACCGGCAGTCTGAGCCTGAAGGGAATTCAAACCCAGGCAAATAAATATTCCAAGAATTAAGGTTATTCTATTTTTCATCAATTTTGACAACTTCTTGCAGACTAGTTATAAACTCCTGGTAAGCAGCAACAGTTTCATCCTGCTGCAATGCTTCATTCAACAAATTCAGCGCGTCGGCAAATCGGAATTGCTCCACCAGCCGGTCGGCTTCAGCCTTTTTGCGCTTCGCAAATTCAGAAGGCTCAGGGGTATTTGGATCCTGGTTTTTGCGTTCCTCGTCTCTTTGAAGCCATCTTGCCAGCATTTCATAATTATATCTGGCTACTTCATTCAAAGGATCCTGAATCAAAGCGGATTGAAATTTACTCAATGCAGCTTCGTATTCCTGCTTGTCACCGATGATGACGCCGCCTTGGTTATAGGCAAACGATGCAAGTAATTTATTCGGTGTTACCGAGGTTTTATCATAGTAACCGGCAGCCTCATCTGGTTTTTCAGAATGATGATAGCTAAGACCAAGGTTGTAATCTAATTCAGCAGAACTGTATTGAAACTCCTCAATCAGGAAAAGATGGTTTTTGACAGACTCGTCATATTTAGCTTCGGCATAACTGCCCGCTGCAGTATCAATGGCAAAATTCAACTTCGAAACCCGCGTCCAGGAAGCAGGGATCAAAAGAAAAACAGCCATAAAAACTTTGCTCCAGCTCATCTTACAACTTGATCGTTTTGAGTGGTAAAATCATATCAAAAAGCGCCAGCGCCAATGCCACCAACAGGAAGTAAAAATACTTATTAGCGGAGGCTTCTACAACTCTTGAACCTGTAACCCCGCCTTCCAATCGCTCAAGCACCCCGGTAAGATCACCTATTTCAGAAACCTCATCGGATATTTCAAAGTATTCTCCATCTGTCTCTGCCGCGATTTGCTGAAGCGGAGTTTTATTCAAAAATGTCTTGGCCGGGTTTCCCGTTTCAGGATCTATTACCACACCATTTCCTCTCGGAATAGTGCTGCCGGCTTCCGTTCCTATTCCAAGCGAAAAAACTTTAATCCCGAGTTCATTCAATTCAGAACCAATTCCTTCCAAGTCATCTCCGAAATTTTCTCCGTCGGAAATCAAAATAACCGACTTGGAAGAGACCTCCTGTGATTCGTCGGATTTAAACCGATTTATTGCTATCCGAAGCGGCGAATTCAGATCGGTTCCCAGATTGGGAACAAGTCCTGTGTTCAGTCCATCTATATGGAGTTGCAATACACTCTGATCAAATGTAAGCGGGCATTGCAAAAAGGCCTCTGAACTGAAAATGATCAGGCCGATTCGATCCGATGGAAAACTTTTAGTCAGGTTTTTAAGCTCAAATTTTACCCGTTGAAGTCTGCTGGGACCGATATCAGTAGCATTCATCGACTGCGAAAGATCCACAGCAATGAAAATATCTTTCCCTTCTTCTTTGATTTCTTTGGTAGAAACTCCAATCGATGGTCCGGCAAAAGAAATCAGAAACAAAGTGAAGTAAGAACCCCTCAAAACCATTTTGGTAAATAGTCTGCGCTTCACCACTTCCAGCTTCTTATTGATTGACCAATAGCGGAATAGGTAAATTAAATAGAGCAAGGCAAAAATGCCTGCGATCAAAAGGGTGAGTTTGACGTCCGGGTAAGCCCAAATCATGGCCTGAAATTATAAAATAAAGCTCACTTTGAAAGTCCTTTCCTACTTGCCAAAGGACCTCAGACAAATCTTTTCGGATAATTAACAAACATTAATCTTTCTCAATCGTCTAGCTTTGGTGTTTAAATTCTCAAAATTTGTCTGATGCAGTCACAGGTGCGATTTTTTTTAAAGTGTTTATTCTTAATTATTCTTCTCGCAGGTGGAAATGTTTCTGCCCAGGAAGCGACGCTGCTTTCCGGTGAGGTAATGGATGTAACTAATTCAGAACCCTTACCGGGTGCGAATATTTATTGGGAAAATGATATTTCAACAGGAGTAGCGGCTGATTTGGATGGAAAATTTCAAATCAAGCCTGTTTCTCTTCCGGCAAGATTGGTGGTTTCCTACATAGGATTTGAAAAATCAATTCGAACGATCACTCAAAATGATCTCGACAAGGAGCTTCGATTCTTCCTAAAGCCCGAGGAAATGTCGCTGGATGAAATCATAATCATGGAGCGCAGACCAGACGAACAGGTGAAAAACCTGGAAACGGGAAAATCCACCATTCCCATGGAAACCATTAGGAATATTCCAGCGCTGTTCGGAGAAGTTGACTTGCTGAGAAGTTTGCAATTGCTTCCGGGCGTGCAGACAGCAGGAGAGGGGACAACCGGGCTTTTTGTGCGTGGCGGCTCGAATGATCAAAATTTGATTCAAATCGACGGGGCGCCTGTTTACAATGCATCTCACTTTTTTGGGTTTTTCTCTGTTTTCAATCCGGATGCTCTGGATCAGGTGGAGCTTTACAAAGGAAATATGCCTGCTTCTTTTGGAGGAAGGCTTTCCTCCTTAATCGATGTCACGCTCAAGGAAGGCAATAATGAGCAAATTCACGGGGAAGGGGGAATTGGAAGTATCTCATCCCGATTGACGATAAACGGACCCTTATTTTCAGATAAGTCAACCTTTGTGGTTTCAGCCAGGAGAACCTACGCGGATGTGTTTTTGAAGCTTTCGAAAGATGAAGATCTTCAGAATAACAAACTGAACTTTCACGATCTGAGTGGTAAGTTTTCATTTTTACTGGGGGAAAAAGACAAGCTAACCTTTTCTACTTATCAGGGATCAGATTTTTTGGGTTTGGATGAAGCGTTCGGCTTGGGTTGGACCAATTGGGTAAGCTCTGCTCAATGGAATAGAAATATCTCCGACAAAGCATTTTTTGACTTACAAGCTTACCATTCAAAGTACAACTACCGGGTGGAATTTGATGATCCGGACAATGGATTTGAATGGAATAACAAGCTTTCTGAAACCGGAATAAAAGGCCAATGGACGTTGCTTCAAAGTGAATCTTTGCAAACCTATTGGGGCTTTCATAGCCAATACTACCATTTTGCCCCGATAGAGCTTCTTCCTGCCCCAAACAGCAATATTCTGCCAATTTCCACCAATCCAAAAAATGGAATTTTAAATAATCTCTTTGCAGGATTGACGTATGAAATCAGTCCTAAACTGAGCACGGAAGCCGGCTTGAGATGGGGATTATACAATCAGGTAGGAAGAGGTGTCGACTATCTTTATTCAACAGAGTCCCCCGAACGTTCGGAGGATATCACGGATTCGGTCAATTACAATACCCTTGAGAACATTAAATTCTATCAGGGACTGGAGCCAAGAATTGCTTTCCGTTATTTGATCAATGAGCAGTTCTCCATAAAAACTGCCTACAACAGAAATTTCCAATACGTCCAGATTGCTTCTAATAGTTCTGCAGGGTTACCCATCGACAGATGGATTTTGGCAGGAACTTATGTGCCTCCGATTCGCGCAGATCAGGTTTCGGTAGGACTCTTTCATAATTTCGATGAAAACCGCTGGGAGTTTTCTATCGAAGGATATTACAAGGATTTCAGAAATATTATCGATTTGAAAAACGGAGCCAACGTCCTTTTCAATGATAATGTTGAAACCGAAATTTTGACAGGAAATGGTTGGGCATATGGCGCCGAGTTTTTACTCCGAAAAAACATCGGAAAAACCACCGGTTGGCTGGCTTACACTTATTCGAGAACATGGAGAAAAATAGAAGGCATCAGTGAAGGTCAGGCCTACAATCCACGATACGATCGGCCAAATGATATTACCATGGTCCTCAATCATGAGTTTTCTTCCAGCTGGTCAGCAGGTTTGACTTTTGTGTACACGACAGGGCAGGCAGTCTCATTTCCAATAGGGACTTATATTGCGGATAATCAGACTTTACCTTTGTACTCTGATTTGAGGAACGAGGATCGATATCCGAATTATCATCGAATGGATGCGTCCGTTACCTGGAAAAATCCCGATAAGGGACGGAAATGGCGAGGCAGCTGGAACTTCAGTGTCTACAATCTCTATGGAAGGAAGAATCCTTTCGCCTATGAATTCCGGGAAATTTACAACGATGATCTCAATTATGATCAGTCCAAAGACGGGCCGATTGTCTCATCCAGACCGGGAATCGTCATGACTTACCTCTTCACTTTTCTACCATCGATCACCTATAACTTCCAATTTTGATATGCAAAGACTTTGGATATACCTGCTCGCAATTTCCCTTTTATCCTGCCAGGAGGAAGTGGATCTGCCTCTTGCTACCATAGATGGAGTAGTGCCAGTGATTGAGGGAACCTGGACGGACTGGAATTCTTACAATGAAGTAAGGATTTCGCTTGCTCAGAATTATTTTGACACTACAGCTCGTCGGGTAATCAGTGATGCCCGGGTTTTTATCTCCATCCCGGGATCAGGAAAAATTATTCCATTTTCGTATAGACCTGAGAGTTTTAGTTTCCGACCGGTCAACCCACGGGAAGTTGCAAAAGTGGGAGAGACTTATCAGTTGTTTGTAGAATGGGAAGACAAGGTTTTTTCATCAAAAGGCCTGATGCTGGAAGCACCGACCGTTGATAGTTTGACATATGAATATCAGGAGGAGAGACTTTTCAGGGAAGCCGGTTATTACATTAAAGTCTACGGCAAAATTCCTTTTGAAAAGGATAATAATTACCGGATTCGGGTGATTGAAAATGATACCTTGAAAAACGATCGGGATGATTACTTGCTTTTTGATGACACGTTTGGGTTAACGTTTTTTGAAGAAGGTCTTGAGTTGGGATATGCTTTCGAACCCGGAGACAGAGTCGGCTTGGAGCTTTATCGTATGAACCGGGATATGTTTGATTATTTCACTCAATTGGTGAATTTACTTTTCAGTGATGGGGGATTGTTCAGCCCTCCGCCTCAGAATCCGGACACGAATATTAAATTGCTAAAGGGAGAATCTGAAGTTTTAGGTTTCTTCCTCGTTTCCCCTGTTCTCAGGGAAAGTATTTTTATCCGACGTGACAAGTAAAATCTCCAAAAAGATTTGGAAGTAACTTCAATCAATCGTAATATTACGATGTAATTATGGGTGTCACAAAAACAGACTTATTCACCGCGGAGCAAAATGAGCTCGCACAACTGGCAAAAGCCATGGCACATCCTGCCAGGATTGCGATTTTGCAATATTTGATTGCAAGCAATTCTTGTGTGAACGGAACTCTTGTCCAGGAACTCGGACTTGCCCAGGCTACGATTTCTCAACATTTGCGAGAGCTTAAGGAAATCGGTCTGATTAAAGGAACCATCGAAGGTGTATCTGTCAATTATTGCATCCATTCCGAAAACTGGGAAAAAGTGAAGGGCCTTTTCAACGGGCTTTTCGATCAGTACGTAGCTGCTTGTGGCGATACTTGCTGCTAAAAAAATTTGAATCTATCTATCGTAATATTGCAATTAAATAAAACTATGACCCTTTCAGAAATCAAATCAAAACTTCCTGAACTCAGCCAACTGACTTTCAGACTCCCTGACGGAGCTTCGGTTCCGGCGCATTTCCACATCACCGAAGTTGGGCAGATCAATAAGCGATTTATTGATTGCGGAGGAATTCTTCGCGATGAGAAAGCGGTCAATTTCCAACTTTGGGAAGATGGAGATTACGATCATAGACTCGGTGCCAAAAAGCTTCTCGATATCATTCAGCTGTCTGAGCGAGTTCTTGGTTTGGAAGACCTGGACGTGGAAGTCGAATATCAGGGCGATACAATTGGAAAGTACGGACTGGATTTCTCAGAAGGAGAGTTTCACCTGACTCCGAAGACTACCGATTGCCTGGCGAAAGACAAATGCGGGATTCCTGCTCAAAAACCAAAAATCAGAATTTCAACCCTAACCGCCAGTGCGAGTGGCTCTTGTGCTCCTGGTTCGGGTTGCTGCTAAAGTGAAATCTAACTTTTATGGAAAACTCATTTTTTCCGGCTTTAAAAGCCACGATTTCTCAATTGCCTATTGATCAGATTCCGGCGGATCGGTTGCCTGCGATTGAAAGCATGGCGAATTATATTCTTTCAAAAATCAAATCGAATACGGAAGTTCGGCTGAATTTCATTTGTACGCATAACAGCCGCAGAAGTCAGTTTTCCCAGATTTGGGGGCAGACAGCTGCTGATTTTCATGGGATACCGGCGGTTTGCTATTCAGGAGGAGTGGAAGTCACTGCTTTTAATGAACGGGCAGTTGCAGCGATCAGGAGAGACGGATTCAAAATCGTGCAGAAAGGAGAGAGTAACCCGGTTTACTTTGTTTTTCATGGAGAAGATTCCGAACCGATCGTGACTTTTTCTAAGGTTTACGATGATCCGATCAACGCACAGAAAAGCTTTGCCGCCGTCATGACCTGTGACCATGCAGATCAGAATTGCCCTTTTATTCCGGGAGCAGAGGCGAGAATTCCACTAAGATTTGAAGATCCGAAAGCCTTTGACGGGACTGAATTGGAAGAGAAAATGTACACCGAGCGGTCTCATCAGATCGGAGCGGAATTGTTTCTGATTTTCCAAAAAGTGAAAGAAAGGCTATGATCGCCCAGCGAAAGAAATTAGGCTTTCTCGATCGGAATCTCACCCTTTGGATTTTTTTGGCAATGCTGATCGGAGTGGGATTAGGCTATTTCTTTCCCGGAGGGAGTGAGTGGATCGACTCAATAAGCTCGGGCACTACCAATATTCCAATCGCAATCTGTTTGATTCTGATGATGTATCTGCCCTTGGCAAAAGTTGATTATCGGCTACTTCCGAAGGTTTTCAAAAATGTGAAAGTCCTAAGCATTTCTCTCGTTCTGAACTGGATTGTGGGACCCTTTCTCATGTTTTTCCTTGCTATCATTTTCCTTCGGGATTATCCGGAATACATGGTGGGCCTGATTCTCATAGGATTGGCACGGTGTATCGCGATGGTGCTGGTTTGGAATGATCTGGCAGAGGGAAGCAGCGAGTATGGTGCGGGTTTGGTGGCTATCAACAGTGTTTTCCAGGTGTTCGGCTATAGCTTTTATGCCTGGCTTTTCATCACAATCCTTCCCCCTTACTTCGGGTTTGAAGGAGCCATCGTGGATATTTCTATTTGGACCATTGCAGAAAGCGTCGCGATTTACCTCGGGATTCCATTTCTGGCCGGGTTACTAAGCCGGATTTTCCTTCCAAAATGGAAAGGGGAAGACTGGTACAAAAATGTCTTTTTGCCCAAAATAGGCCCGATCACGTTGATTGCTTTACTTTTCACAATCGTCGTGATGTTCTCCTTGAAGGGGGAATTGATCGTCACCATTCCGATGGATGTGTTGAAAATAGCCCTTCCAATGCTCCTCTATTTTATGATCATGTTTGCGTTGGGCTTTTTCTTCAGCAAGGCGATGGGAGCCCCTTATGATCAAAATGCTGCGATTTCTTTCACTGCGGCGGGGAATAATTTCGAGCTGGCGATTGCAGTTGCGATTGCTGTTTTCGGATTGAATTCCGGACAAGCTTTTACCGGCGTGATTGGTCCTTTGGTGGAGGTTCCGGCTTTGATCTTACTTGTCAGGGTGGCTTTCTGGTGGAGAGAGAAGTATTACCGTAAAATGAGCAACTAATAGACTATAGCCGATGGTCCATAGTTTGACTGGTTTTGCACAAAGTTTATAAAGGTTTAAGACTTGCTCTGGGTCATCCCAGCCTCAATTGATTATTCAGATTCCCCAGGTTTTTTTCTATGAGAAAAGCTAATAAATGATGGAATCCACCGATGTCATTCGGTGAGTCGAAATGTTTCGGGTTAAAGTAATGCCCTAGGGAATTTACGGTTTTAAAAAGCAGATCAATCCGTTAAGAAAATGGGTTAGTTCTCGAAGTGAAACGAGAGAAATCCACCCATTTTTAGGGTTGATCCATTTTTAAAATCAAATAGCCAAGAATGTTTCCAGCATTCCTAAACTCTGCCTATTTGAAGTAAATAACCAGGCATTAAGGTTTTGGGTTACTTTTTGCCTTCAAAAAGTGACGAGAGAAAAAGTTGCGAGCAAGGATTGAATTATAGAAAATCAACAACTTTTCCAGAAGAGTTTCCATTTTTTGAAATTCTGAATTAAAGCGTAGTCGTTATTTTTCCATACTCAAAATTATTTTCGATGAGTGAAAGATTAAGTAGATTCAAAAAAATAATCTTTTAAAAACCCATTCAATTCCCTGTATTTCAAATTTTTAAAGCAACGTCTATATTGTTTACGTAGAAATACGAAAATTTCGTAGGAATATTGAAACCGGATTTCTACCTTGGTTTCATGAACGAATTATCTCAACACGAAGAGAGTATCATGCGGATCTTTTGGAGAATGGAGCGAGCTCTGGTGAGAGATGTCCTCGGACAACTTCCCGATCCCAAACCGCCATATACTACCCTTGCTTCTTCCATCAAATTGCTGGAGAAAAAAGGGTATCTGGGACATAAAGCATACGGCACGACTAACGAGTATTTTCCGCTGGTAACTCAGGGAGAATACAGCAAAAAGAGCATCAATCGAATGGTGAATCAATTTTTCGAAGGGTCGGTGGGTAATTTCCTTTCATTTATGGTCAAAGAAAAGAACATATCTGACAAGGAAATTCAGGATTTGCAGAAGCTGATTGACGACTACGAAAACTCCTCAAAATGATCAACGAATCCCTAAACTATCTTTGGGAAGGAAGTCTTTGCCTTGCCCTGGCCTATGTCTTTTACAAGGCCTTTTTGGAGAAGCTTACCTTTTTCGACTGGAATCGAGTGATCCTTCTGGTCCTTTTAATCGCAGCTTTGGTGGTGCCGTTACTTTCCTTTGAATTGGCGTCTGATCAGACCGGGATTCAGGAAATCACCCTGCCGGTTTTCTGGGTTGGTGATCAAATTCAGGCAGAAGCCGGATCTTGGATTTGGTCTTTGACATGGCAGGAATCTCTTTTTGGGATTTATCTGATCGGATTGATCATTGCTTTTGCAAGACTCACTTTGGGATTGATCAAGCCGATTTTCCAACTTCAGATGGTGGAGAAATTCTCCTATCAGGGGATGAAAATAGCGGTGCATCCAAGCTTCGAGCCAGCCTCTTTTTTCAATTACATTCTGCTGCCAAATTTTGATCCGGAGAATCCCGATCTGGATCAGATTATTCTGCATGAGTCGGTTCATGTGGAGAAAAAACATACCTGGGATTTGCTTTTACTCCAGTTTGTCAAAGCTATTTTTTGGTTCAACCCCCTCATTTTCCTCTATGAGAGATCAGTTCGTGAAGTTCATGAGTTTCAGGCAGATCAGGGTGTGACCAAAACCTACTCTCAAATCGCATATTCAAGGCTTTTGCTCCGGTTGCTGACCAAGCAAAGCAGCTGGCAGTTTGTCAATAGTTTCAATCAATTCCAGACCAAAAAACGCATTCTCATGATGACCAAAACCAACTCAAACTCCATTCAAAAAGCCAGATTCGCGCTGGTATTGCCTTTGATGGCATTGGTCGTATTTCTTTTTTCCTGCGAAAGGGAGGATATAACTCCACAGACTTCA
>VFKK01000154.1 GCA_009885605.1 Cyclobacteriaceae bacterium
AAACCCAATAACTGGTTAACATGACCTTCAAAAATCGTTTCTCCTTATTTCTGCTGGCAATCTGTTTGATTTCAGCACCCTCATTTGCTCAGCTCGCCAATGAAAAATCTTCCTCCAAGGCCGGGATTTCTTCCGAGAGACTTGCCCGATACGATGCCTATTTCCAAAGAGAAATCGATGCGGGCCGACTTCCCGGTGTCGTGACTTTGATGTATCGAAAAGGTGAGAAAGTTCACGAATCTGCTTTGGGCTACAATGATCTCGCCGCAAAAACAGCGATGCGCCAGGATCAGATCTTTTATATCCAGTCCATGACAAAGCCCATCATCACAACCGCTTTTATGATGCTCTACGAGGAAGGATATTTCTTTTTGACTGATCCGATCTCCAAGTATTTGCCCGAGTTCAAAGACATGAAAGTGATCCTCGATCCTGCTAAAGGCTCAGTTGGCGGAATTGAACCTGCAAAATCCCAGATCACAATCGCTCAGGTGCTGAGCCACACAGCTGGTTTTCTACATGGAATAGGTGGAACCGAACTTGACAAGGAGGTTGCTCAAGCGATCTACATGTCCGGTCCAAAGTCAATTGAAGAACGCGTGAAAGCTCTTGCAGCCCAGCCGTTGGCAAGCCATCCAGGTCAACAATGGAATTATTCAGCCTCTCCTGATATTCTGGCAAGACTGATCGAAGTTTTTTCCGGAATGAGCCCTGCGGAATTCCTGAAAACCAGGCTTTTTGATCCGCTGGGAATGAAAGACACCGGATTCAATTTGAGCGACGCCCAAAAAACCAGGATGGTTCAGCTTCATAATTTCAACGAAACCGGAGTGCTGGTGAAAAGCGAAAGACAAACTCCAACTTCTGGTAATACAGTTTTTGGAGGAACTCATGGACTATTTTCGACATCTCAGGATTATTCCCTCTTTGCTCGGATGATGCTAAATGGTGGAGAATGGAATGGCACGCGCTATTTGAGTCCAAAGACTGTCGAAATCATGTCAATGGATCAGGCAAACGATCTTTTCAGGGATCCGGGAAAAGGCTTTGGGCTCGGCTTTGCGGTCGTTGAAGATCTCGCTGATACAAAAAGTCTGGGTTCGGAAGGCACTTTCTATTGGAGCGGGGCGTTTTGCACCTATTTTTTCATTGATCCCAAGGAAGAAATGGTTGCCATTTTCATGACTCAGGTGAATCCATTCAGTTCCTACTACGAAAACAAATTCAGGCAAATGGTTTATCAGACGATTGAGTAGTTAGATCATAATGTCAACAGAAGACAGTCAACGGTCGACAGCTGGGGGTTTTGAACCCCAACCCAAAACTTAAAAATGGATTGTTTGTAAAGTAAATAATCTCTTAAAAACAAGAAAGCCTCCAAAATTATGGAGGCTTTCTTTTTCTGATAATGCGATTTGCTTTCCTAACTCTAACCAAATAAAACAAGGTTTGAGGTTCACTATAGGGGCCGTGGACTGTTGACCGTGGTCCGTTGACGTTTTACGGTATCCACTTAATATTTTTAAAATTCGGTTTCCTCTTCTCCAAAAAGGCATTTCTACCTTCCTTCGCCTCTTCAGTTCCATAGGCCAGTCGGGTTGCTTCTCCCGCAAAAACCTGCTGACCCACCATTCCGTCGTCGGTTAGATTCATTGCGAATTTCAGCATCTTGATGGAAGTTGGTGATTTGGCCAAAATCTCCTGAGCCCATTCGTAAGCAGTTGCTTCAAGTTCGGCATGAGAAATTACTGCATTTACCATTCCCATATCATAGGCTTCCTGAGCTGAATAATTTCTTCCTAAGAAGAAGATCTCTCGGGCTTTTTTCTGGCCAACCATTTTCGCCAGATAAGCAGAACCATACCCTCCGTCAAAGCTTGTCACATCAGCATCTGTTTGCTTAAAGATCGCATGCTCCTTGCTTGCCAATGTCAAATCACAGACAACATGCAGACTATGTCCCCCGCCAACTGCCCAGCCAGGAACCACCGCAATAACAACTTTTGGCATGAATCGAATCAGCCGCTGCACCTCCAGAATATTCAACCGATGGTAACCGTCCTCACCAACATAGCCTTGCTGACCACGCGCTCGCTGATCGCCACCTGAGCAAAAAGCCCAGCCACCATCTTTCGGTGAAGGCCCCTCACCTGTCAGCAAAATCACACCGATCGAAGTATCTTCCTGTGCATTGTAAAAAGCATCGTACAACTCAGAGGTAGTTTTTGGGCGAAACGCATTCCGAACCTCAGGGCGATTAAAAGCGATCCTGGCTACGCCATCGCATTTTTTATAGGTGATATCTTCGTATTCTTTTGCAGTGATCCAGTTCATTTTTTTCAAATTAGCATTCCAAATTTAGTACAAGATAACAGACGTCTCTGAAATTTGTTGATTTCAAAAACAGCTACATTTATCCCTTCAACTCAGCCAAATTTAGATGTTTCAGCTTCGAATCGGTCAGAAAAATTTCCAAACCCCAGCCGATTTCTCCGCGGAAATAGAGGAATTTTCCGATTCAGAAAAGGCTGCAATCACTTTTTGCAAAGCTTGGCTGGATGGAAAAGGAACATTTTCCCAGCAAAGTTCGGGTTCTACCGGAATCCCAAAAACAATCGAAGTCCATCGGAATCAGATGATTGCAAGCGCGAATGCCACAGGTGATTTTTTCAACGTGAATGAATATACCCGACTTCTTTGCTGTCTAAGTCCAGCCTACATAGCCGGTAAAATGATGCTTGTTCGGGCGATGGTTTGGAACTGCGAAATAGATCTGGTGGAACCAACTTCCGATCCCCTTCGGGAAATCTCCTGGGACCATCTTCCTGACTTTTTTGCGATAGTACCGCTCCAGATTCAGACGATTTTGAGCAATCCATCAAGTCTGGAAAAACTAAGAAAAATCAGCCATATCATCATAGGAGGCGCGCCGCTCAATGAAAATCTCAAAAGCCTGCTTGTTTCCAACGGAATCAAGGCATTCCAAACTTATGGCATGACTGAGACTGTTTCTCATATTGCCCTTGCAAGGATTGAATCAGGAAATTTGGTATACCAGGCGCTGAAAAATGTAGAAATCGGACAAGACAATAGAGGGGCACTTTGGGTAAAATCTGCCATGAGCGGACCGGAGAGAGTTCAGACCAATGATCAGGTCGAGTTAAAATCTGAAAATTCATTTTGGTGGCTTGGACGGGCAGATTTTGTAATCAACTCCGGTGGAGTTAAAATTCATCCGGAACTTCTGGAAACCAAGTCAGAATCCACAATTGCCGGTTTCTTCCCAAATTCAGAATTCTTCTACTTTGGGTTAAAAGATCCTAATCTTGGAGAAAAACTGGCACTTTTTATTCAAACTTCCGAGGCTAAATCAGAAAAGGCAGAGCTTTTGCAAAGGGAGTTGAAGCTCAAATTGGATCGGTTTGAAGTTCCAAAGGAAATTCACCTGATGCCGAAATTTGAGATCACCTCTTCCGGTAAGCTTGACCGGAGAAAAACTGTTTCTCTTTTATGAAGCTTCTGATTTTAGGTATTCTCTTGGTTTCCATTTTCAACTCTGAACCCCAAACCGGATATGAAATTGAATTGCTTGTAAATGGCGCGAAGTCCAACAATGGCGTAATTCGGGTTCTGATTTTCAACAACAAAGATGGATTCCCGGAAGAACCCAAAAAGGCTATCAAGGCTTTGAGTTTGCCTGTTTCAAATTTGTCTGCAAAAGTGATTGTTGAAAATTTGCCGTCAGGAAACTATGCGATTTCTGTTTTTCACGACGAAGACTCCGACGGGAAGATTCGAAAAAACAACTTGGGGCTTCCTCTTGACAGCTATGGCTTTTCCAACAATCCTGCGTTGGTTTTTGGACCACCGAGCTTTTCAAAAAGTGCTGTTCAATTGAAAAATTCAACAGTGAAAGTTGAAATCACTCTGCGCTAATCAATATTCTTCAACCATCCTGTGATGCTGATTCGCTCTTTTTTGGTTGGCAAAACTTCATGAGGAATTTCCCCGCTTAGAAAAACGACAAGCCTTCCGCCGATCGGCAAAACATCCCTGATCAGTTCAGAACCATCTTCCTGCGGAATGTACATTCGCAGCGCCCCCTCGTCAGATTCTGCCCACGAATCATTCAAATACAAAATCACCGTCACAACCCGATACGAAACCTGCTGAAACTGATCCAGGTGTCTTTTGTAAAAAGAACCTACGGGATACCGGGCAAAATGTCCTTCAAAAGAACGGAGACCCAGGAAGCATCGCTGATTCAAAATTTGCCGGATAGCATCCACCTTTTCCCAATATTCAGCCTGCAAAGAACTTATGGATTCAGCATCCATCCAAAGCACTTCATCACTTCGGATTTCCGGTCGTACGAGTTTCTTTTCTCCGCTTCCAATGGCTGCCTGCCTGAATTTACCAGCTTCCAACAGGGAAGTTTGCTCCTTCAGAAGAGCCTTCCGGAACTCCTCACTGATGAAATCATCGACGATTACATAAGAATTTTGGTAAATCTCTGAAGAAATCCGATCGAGCACAGGGTCCATATGGGGTGGTTTATCCTGCAAAATAACAGCTTAATTGCCTAAAAAAACATACTTTTGCGGAAAGCTTCAACGATGGAAATCAGCAAAAATAACCTTACCGGCTTGATGCTGGAATACGATTCAGGCATCATCCCTCCTCCATACAGTCATGTTTTCAGACTTTCTCTGGATTGGAGTAAAGGTGATTTGTCCGTCGAATTAAACCTTCACTACACCGATCGGGAAGACCTTGACCAGGAAGAAATCCTCGATGAGGGCTTCACTGCCAATGACGACTACACCTATAAAGGCTCGCTAAATTCCATCTGGACCAAGACAGTTTTGACTGAATACGAAAAGTCGAAATGGAGCGGAAAATCGCTTGAAGACGGAGGCGTCTCCCTGACTCCTGTAGAAAATGGAAAAGAAGGAAAATCGAAAATTCCAGCTAATCAGGAAGAATGGCAACTTTTAGCTCAGGATTTGATTCAGGCAATTTACGAAACAACCAAAAAAGAAGCTCCACTTACTGTACTCTACAAGAAAGTAGAAAATGAAGTCACTCGTAATTGCTCGGTAACAGTTCATTTTTCAAATCGCGAAGTAATTTTTGAAGTAGACGGAAAAAGCCGCACCATCAACTGGGAATATGCGATTCAACTGATGAAGCTTATTTTTACCCCGGATTACCATTACGAAATCGCAAAAACTGAACCTGGTAACAAGCGCGGTGCTTACATAGAGTGCGGAGACGGCTATTGGCACGAACTAGGAAAAGGCGTCGTCAACATCGATTCCTCTTATGATGCAGTTGGAAAAATAAAAGCCGGGTTTGAAGATTTGATGGCCGGATAAAATCTTAGAATCTTGCAAATAATTATCTGATTTCTTTAACTTTAGATAGTTCCAAATCAGGTTTTCTATGGGAGATAATAAGATTTTTGTAAGCTACAGACGTCAGGATGCATCGGGAGAAGCCGGAAGGTTAGTCGATCACCTTCAGGAAGTCTTTGGAGATGATAGCGTTTTTTTGGATGTGGAAACAATCGAAGCCGGGTTGGATTTCATTCAGGCCATCGAAAAAGCCCTAAGCTCCTGCAAAGTACTGATTGCAATGATCGGTCCCCATTGGGCAACCATGAAAGATTCAAAAGGTAATCTGCGCTTGTTTAATGAAGATGATTTCATCCGAATCGAGATTTCAGCAGCTTTAAAAAGGGATATTCGAGTTATTCCGGTTTTGGTAAATGGTGCAGTAATGCCGAGTCCAACCGACCTCCCGGAAGATCTCCAGGGTCTCACGAGGAGACATGCCCAGGAACTCAGCAGTTCCAGATGGAAATATGACAGTGAGCAATTGACAAGTGTTTTGTCCAAATTCATCGAACCTAAGCCTCAACCCAAACCTCAGCCAACTCCCGAACCCAATCCGAGATCATATACGCCAAAGCAACCTTTACCTAAGAGTTGGTGGGCTAAAAATTACTTATGGGCGATTGGGGGAGTTGTTGGATTTCTGGTTCTCATGGGGATGTGTGTCCCGGATGAACCGACGTATGAACCTATAATTGAAACAGAAAATACGACGCAAACAGATCCAAGTGAGGAGAATCCTGACGGAAATGAAGTCTACAATAGTTTGCTATTTGACGAAAGCATAGCAAATGTCTCCGGCAGATGGAGTGGAGTGAATGATTTGGGATTGACTTACTATTATGATATTTCTCAGGAAGGGGAATCCATCTCTTTCAACGAAATTTCTTTTGACGGATCTTTGATCGGAAGTGGGTCGGGGGTCATAAACGGAGAATACATTAACCTTGACTATACCTCTGTTTTTGACTATTCAGGGTCCATTACTCTTATTATATCATCGGATCAAACTCAACTTTCGGGGCAGGTAAGTATTCCCAGCAGCGGAGTTTCTGCGTCAATGCTATTGAATAGAAACTAACCCTTAATCTTTCTCAAATCGGATTGAATATCCCGAAGCATTTCTCCTAAGTCGTCCAGGCTTAGAGCTTTCTTTTTGTCGCCAGGATTTGGGAAATCGGTACTGATAAAAGCTTTTGCTTCCCATATTTCCAGTACATCATCTCCTTTGACTTCGTAAGGCTTGTAGTGCTCATTATCTGAGGCTAAATATAACTTTCCATTATCTGCCAAATAATTAAACACCCGCTTGTAAACCACTCCTTCTGTTTGAGTCACAAGCACATACGTTCTACCACTTTTTATATCCTTGAGTTGGTCCACATAAGCCCCAATCACAATCGTCCCCGGAATCAGCGGTAGCATCGAATCTCCTGCCAACTCAAAAGCTCTGTACGTTGACTGTCTCGAAAGATTTGGCAAATGAAACTGAGGCAGCGATTCCATGTATTCAGGATCTGCATAGCCATTCAGATATCCCGCGGAAGCTTTTTGCCCAACCATCGTAATATTCTCTTTATCATTCTCGTCAGCTGCGATAGTCAGGATATTGATTCCGCGCTTCTGCAAAGCCTTTCTTCCCTGATTCTCAATATCGTGATCCAAAAGCTCTTCCACTCCCACTTCCAAAATCTCTGCTAACTTTTGGAGAGTTACCAACTTGGGTTCAGACCTTCCATCCTCATACGCTGAGATCATGGTGCGCTGCACATCAAGCTGATCAGCAAGATCATTTTGAGTGATATTTTTTTGCTTTCGCAAAAACCGAAGATTGGCTGCCAGGTAACTCATGCTGAAAACAGGTAAAAGTTATGATCCTCTGTTGCGGATGGAATTAGGGAAAATGGATTCATATTCAAAGCTGTAGATCTTCTTCTCTCCATTCTTTGTTTTATCTCCTCGATAATCTCCCCAACCGGCTTTGGCTCGGTAACCAGCAAATACCCGTATTGAGGCTTTGATTCATCCTCCACAAAAAATTTCACCTGACAATTTCCTGAAGCCAAAGTCTTGGTGGTGATGCTGATTTTTTCCGCTGTTTCCATAACTGTTTCGATTAACGACAGCTAATGTATAAATGTTGTTTTTATAAACATCACTGTGATTGAAAAATTAACATTATTCTCTGACGTGAATTGTCAATGATCAAAAATGAATGACTTATACTAGCTCCAAAATCACATGAAAGCTGAATTTGGATTGAAATAAAGAGGTTATTCAATAAATGTTTGGGTTAATTATTTAGTTTTCTGATAAGAATCCAAAGGAAATTTTATCGACCAGAAAATTATTCTTACTTTCAAAATGTAGGTTAAGATAGAAATGATCCATTAGCTAACTTTCATAAATCCAATCTGCATCCTGTCAATCTTATC
>VFKK01000200.1 GCA_009885605.1 Cyclobacteriaceae bacterium
TCTACGCAGACATAAAATTTGCAGAAATAGATACCAACTTCAGACAATACAGAAGTAATCAGGGAGTGAGATTTACGGTTAAATACAATTTTTCCAAAGGAGAAAGCTTCCGAGTGAAAAGTGATTCAGGAAGTTCTGAGGAAAGAAAACGATTGGATTAATTTGAAAGGATTAAACCAAGTGGAATAAATTAATGTGAAAGCCGTGAATCAGTTTCCGGCCTTCTCTTTTAGAAAATCATAGAAAAGAAGATATTTCAGGATGAAGTTTTTGGATCTCCATACCCATCAAATCGAAAGTGAAGAGGGAATTTTCAGCTTAAAGTCAGATTTCAGAATTCCGGTTATTTTTCGGCAGGATTGCATCCCTGGTTTTTGAAAGAAGATTGGCAGGAGAGTTTTGACCGGATAAAGGAAATCGCTAATAACCCAAGGTGCCTTGCAATTGGTGAATCAGGTTTTGACCGGTTAAAAGGACCCGGGATTTCCAACCAAAAAGCAGCTTTTCAAGCTCAGGCTGAATTGGCTGCCACATTAAATATTCCCCTGATTTTACACTGTGTCAAAGGCCATGACCTCTTGCTTGAGTTTTTGAAAAGTGAGAAAAACCTTCCCAATATCATATGGCATGGGTTTAATCAAAATCCCAAGTTGGCCATCCAATTACTTGATTTTCCTGTTTCTTTTTCCTTTGGAAGAGCGGGGTTTATTTCCGGTTCTAGTGCTTTCTATTGGCTCAAATCCTGTCCTTTGGATAGAATCTTTCTGGAAACAGACGATTCGGAGTTGGAAATTTATTCGATTTATCAGGCATCATCCCTACTTTTGCAGCTCTCTGAGGAAGACCTTGGCAAACTGGAATCGAATTTCAAACAGAAAAATAGCATGAGTGAGTTTACCTGGCTAAGCCGGACAGAATTAATTACGGGTCGGGCAGGATTGGAAAAACTTGCCAAAAAGCATGTATTGATCGTTGGACTCGGAGGAGTGGGTTCATTCGCAGCAGAGTTTATCGGCAGATCCGGGATCGGTGAAATGACAATCATTGATGGTGATGTGGTGGATATCACCAATGTCAATCGGCAACTCCCCGCTAGCCAAAAAAACATTGGACAGTCAAAAGCTGAATGGATTGAGGAGCGATTGCTTTCGATCAATCCTAATCTGAATATCCACACTATCAAACTGTTTATGCGTCCCGAAGCGATGACTTCACTGTTACAGGAGAATGAATATGATTACGTAGTGGATTGCATTGACAGCTTTACACCAAAGGTTCATCTGATCGAAGGAGCTATTAAAAGAGGTTTTCCCTTGGTAAGTTCTATGGGTCCCGGTGGAAAAAAAGACCCAACGCAAATTCGTGTGGTAGATATTTCAGAAACTTTCGAGTGCAAACTGGCTCATTACGTCAGGAAAAATTTGCGAGCCCGTGGAATAAACAGTGGGTTTAAAGCAGTTTTTTCCACCGAAAAAAGTTTAAAAGAAAGTCTGATTATGACTGACGGGGCGAACTTCAAGAAGTCGGCATACAGTACAATGTCCTTTCTTCCGGCAGCGTTTGGCTGCGCTTGTGCCGCTGCGGTTATCAATGATTTACTTGATTTCTAAGATTAGTTGAAGTGGTACAGGAAGATTAGAATTCCTGAGAAAGCAGGTTTTTTTTGATCCTTGATTTCCAATTTGACTTCAACTTCAGCTTTTACCGTTCCGCGGAGATTTGCGATATTTTTAAGTTTAGCCACCAATCGAACTTGATCAGTGACCAATACCGGATTTGAAAAGCGAAGTGTTTCAATTCCATAATTGATCATCATTTTCAAGTTTTGAACTTCAACGATTTGCTCCCAAAGATGAGGTACAATACTTAGGGTCAGATAGCCGTGAGCAATGGTATTTCCAAAAGCTCCTTCGATTTTGGCACGCTCGGGATCCGTATGAATCCATTGGTGATCATGAGTAGCTTCTGCGAATAGATTAATTTGATTTTGAGTGATTTGAAAAAAGGCAGAGGCACCGAGATCTTGTCCGTTATATTTTTCAAAATCTTCAAAACTTCCAATGATGATAGGGCCCATTAATTTTTTATTTGTTAAAAGTTCAAAATAGGGGGTTTTCAATGGAATTTACAAATGAATAATCCAACCAAGAGTTTACCATGAAAAGCTTTTTTAAATTCAATTTTGAAACCGAACTAAAGGCTAACAATGTCCAAATACCTTCATGGCTTTATTCCCGAAGAACAGCAACGCCTGATCGATCAGGCAGGGATCTTAGGTTCTTTAATTTATCCCCGCATTGATTTTTCTGATTGTAATCACCTTCTGGAAATAGGAAGCGGTGTTGGAGCGCAGACAGCGGTTTTGCTGAAGCTTTTTCCTGATTTGCATATCACTTGTGTGGATTATTCGGAATCTCAATTGGAGAAGGCCAGGAAAAATCTCGAGCAGTATTCTACTCGGGTTAGCTTTATTTGTCAGGATGCCAAGCAACTGCAATTACCGAGAAAATATGATTGCGTTTTCATTTGCTGGGCTTTGGAACATATTTCTGAACCTGTTGAAGTGTTGAAAGGGATGAAAAAATACTTGTTGCCTGGCGCTAAAATCCGGATTACGGAGGTTTTCAATTCTAGCTTTTTCTTTTTTCCGGTCCTTCCCACATTGCAGCAATATTATTGTGCATATAATGAGTTTCAGGTTAGCCTGGGAGGTGATCCAGATGTGGGGGCCAAGCTTGGAAATATGCTAAAAGAAGCGGGAAACACCGGTATTGAGCTTTCACATGGTGGATTTCATTTGGATCAAACAAATCCCGATGATCTAAGGAAAATCATCACTTACTGGAAAGAGTTGATGAAAAGCGGTGCAAATGCAATGATTCAAGCGGGAGTAATTTCTAAAAAGGAAGTCATTAGCATGGAAAATGACTTGGATCAAATTGCTAAAGATGAAAATGCCGTTTTTTTCTACCAATTTGTGCAGGCAAAAGCGACTCTTTAAACCCTCTTTATGAAGCTAGTTCGTACGATTTGGAGAATTTTCTGGAAGACCACCATGTGGTTTTTTATTGTTTCCATAGGTCTTACTATTATCTATCGATTTGTACCTGTGCCGATTACACCGTTAATGGTGATTCGCTTGGTTGAGCAGACTTTTGATCCTGAAAAGAAGGTTCGACTTTATAAAGATTGGGTTCCCATTTCAGAAATCTCTAGGAATGCACCTCAGGCTGTATTTGCAGCCGAGGATCAGAAATTTATGACCCATAAAGGCTTTGATTTTGAAGCAATGGAGAAAGCCTGGGAAAATAATAAGAAAGGCAAGCGGATTAAGGGCGCCAGTACAATTACGCAGCAGACTGTGAAGAATGTGTTTCTCTGGCCCGGAAGAAGTTATCTCCGAAAAGGATTAGAAGCGTATTTTACCGTCCTGGTAGAATTACTTTGGTCCAAAGAAAGAATCATGGAGGTCTACCTCAATGTAATTGAAATGGGAGATGGTATTTATGGAATTGAAGCAGCTTCTCAGGCTTATTATAAAAAACCTGCTGCGAAACTCAACAGGAATCAAGCTGCAATGATAGCCGCTGTATTGCCTAATCCAATTCGATGGACACCCGCCAGGCCAACAGGATATATTCGGGGAAGACAAGCATGGATTATGCGACAGATGAATAATCTTGAGCCCTTAGGCCTTGGTGTCTGATTAGTAGGGCAATTGGATTTTCATCGTTAAAATTTAATTTTTTTAAGAGCAACCCCTGAAAAAGTAACTGGCGGTTTTTAGGGATCAATTTTTAATGAATTTCGTGTTTGGACTAAAAAATGAAAACCAAATTTTCTTTTAAATTTTCCTCAGGGCAAGCTATTTTTAGAAGGATAAGTTCATAAAAAAATTTGGATCAAAATCTTCATTTTTAGCCTGTATTCCATGATTATAAAATGCAAGTTTTTTTTATCCACAATTTCAATTATTTATCCACAATTTCAAAAACATCCGTCTTAAATCACTGAAAATCAGTTATATAAAAGATAATTTGAAAGGTAGATTTGTGGATAATCCAAGCTAACTTAAAAAAATGCACCTAAAAAAATCAGTTGAAAAGTGGACAATTAATTTTCCAAATTTTATTCTATAATCGATTTAATCTGATTTTTGCCGGATTAGTTTTTTTCGGTAAGCATTGAATATTCTGGACTTTGAGACAAAGCCCAAGTATCTCCCATTTTCGATAACGGGAAGGTTCCATGCGCCGGAGCTTTCAAATTTTTCCATGGCTTTTTGCATATTTTCAGTTGCCAATAGAATTTCCGGGGGGTTGTGCATTAGATCCCGTATGTAGACCGTATCCTGCTTTTCAGGATCAAACATAATATCCCGAATATCATCCAGTGTAATTATTCCGTGAAGAGATTTGTTCTCGTCCACAACAGGAAAAATATTTCTTTTTGAAATTTTCACCAGACTTATCAAGTCTCTGAGGGTAGAATCAGGATGAATCGGAAGCAGATCCCGCTCAATCACATGAGTAAGATCTATCAATTCGAGCAGCTCTTGATCTTGGGATTCGGGAAGAGACTTACCTTGGTCTTTCAACTGCATCTTATACAGACTGTCTTTTTGGAAATAAGAAGTAGTGATGTAAGAAATGGCTGAAACAAACATAAGGGGCACAAAAAGCTCGTATCCACCGGTAATCTCAGCAATTAAGAATATGGCCGATAATGGGGCGTGTTGGACTCCGCTCATCAATCCGCACATCGCAACAAGAGTAAAGTGAGCCAGAGGAAGAGGAATATGGAATCCAAGCATATTCTTCGCGTATGCAAAGACAAATCCCAGGATTCCTCCAACATAAAGAGAAGGGGCAAATATTCCACCACTTCCACCGGCTCCTATTGTAATGGCTGATGCGATGGGTTTCAAAAGGATGATAAATCCCAAAAACACAAGAATAAATAACGGACTATCAATGATCGAAAAGAAAGGACTTTTATCTAAAATCTGATTACTGTTCCCCTCGATCAGTATATTTAAGGTAGAATACCCCTCTCCATAGATTGGAGGAAAAAAGAAAACAATAAAACCCAAAAAAGCCCCTCCATAAAGAATTCTCATCGGTTGAGAATTCAAGTCCCTGATGATTTTTTCTGTGCTTCTTACCATCTTACTGAAGTAGAGAGAAACAAATCCACAGAGGATTCCCAAGAGTAAATAGTAAGGCATATGGGCTGCCAAAAACGTGTCTTTCAGGTCAAAGTTGAATAGAGATTCATCTCCGATAAGTATCATGGAAGTCATGGAACCCGTAACAGAAGCAATTAGGAGCGGGATAAAGCTCGCCGTGCTGATTTCCATCAGGATCACCTCGATCGCAAAAATCACTGCTCCAATCGGCGCTCCAAATATGGCGGAGATAGCTCCCGCTGCTCCGCATCCAATAAGCAAAGTTCTTTTCTTAGCATTCAAATGCATGAGCGAACCAATATTTGAACCGATTGCTGAGCCCGTCACCACCATGGGAGCTTCCAAGCCTACAGAGCCGCCAAAGCCGACGGTAAGTGCAGATGTGATCACCCTGCTGTAGGTTTTTACCCTGGGGATTAAACTCTGGTTTTTGGAAATATTGAAAAGTACATCCGGTATTCCATGTCCTCCAAGGTCATTTAAAAAGTACCGTCCAACCAGATATGCAGCGGAAATCCCGATAATGGGATAAATGATGTACATGAAATTGGCGTACTCGGTATAAAAATCATCCGTCAGGAACCTCTGAATAGCGTGCACCAACTCTACCAGGACAACAGCTGCTAATCCGGAAAATACCCCGATTATCCCACTGAGAATCAGAATGAAAGTCTGATTGCTCATGTGTCTCAGTCTCCAGATTAGGAGCTTTGTAATGAGGTCTGTTTTTGGCAAAATCGGGAAAAATTATGTTGCTTTCCTGCAAAGTAAAAAACAGAACAGGAAAATTGAAGTGAAGAGGTTATTCTTTAGGCAATTCCTTATCGAGGGCTAGAATTGACTTCAAAATCAAATTTGCAGCATTGTAAAAGAATTCCGGCTGAATGTTTTTGAATTCGTCGCTTGGCTTATGATAGTCTTTATGATCTTCTACCCCGAAATAAATATGCGGAACTCCTTTGTCGTAAAAGGCACCATGATCCGAAGATTGGGTCCAATTGTTTGAACCGGTATTTGGAGTATCATGTCCAAACAGCAGCCTTGGGATTAGTCCTTTGGATGCTTTTTCCAAGATGGGCTTCAGATGTGGATTCTGATGAGTACCCGAGGCATAGATTTCACCGTTGTCATTTCGTGAAACCATGTCCATATTAATATTTACAAGAATCTGATCCAGCGGAAA
>VFKK01000270.1 GCA_009885605.1 Cyclobacteriaceae bacterium
CATAAGATCCTGATGCTACGATACTCGCATCCCACGCTCCAAAAGTGAAGTTGTTAGTGATACCGTAAACAAACTTGGGAAATGGATTTCCAATGATTGCTCTGTCATCTTTGTCTCCACCTCTTGTAATTATACCGTCACCATTTACATCTTTCAGTTTAATACTTCCTACCACAGATCTACCAGGTACCTGCGGATTATTAGCCAAATCCTCAGCGTTCATGTAATTGCCTAATTTGATATGTCCATAGAACTGACCAAATGGCTGTCCAACCTGAGTAATGTGGAATGAACCATACACTCGATCTATCCCGTCTGCCAATGAAACCACTTCATTTCTGTTGAAAGAAATATTGGCGTTGGTAGTCCATCTGAGTTTTCCAGTTGTATTGACAGTATTGACGGAAAATTCGTGACCCCAGAATTTAATTTCTCCGATGTTGTCATTGAAGTTGGTAAATCCTGCTTCCTGAGGAACCTGAACTGCGTAGAGCAAATTAGTAGTGTTCTTGGTATAGAAGTCATATACGAATGAAACTCTGTCGTCCCAAAGACCTAAATCTAAACCGACATCAAACTGTTGGGTAGTTTCCCAACCCAGGTTACTGTTTGACAAGGAAGTTACTGCAGCACCCGCCACATTGGTATTTCCAAAAACAGCATTGATTGTGTTGTTCACCAATGCATATTGTGTATAGTTACCGATGTTGTTGTTTCCGGTGGTTCCCAAACTGGCTCTGATTTTGGCAAAAGATATGCCTGAGCTGTTCGCCAGGAATTCCTCATCAGACAATACCCAGCCCGCAGATACGGATGGGAAAACTCCCCATCTATTTTCAGATCCAAATCTGGAAGAACCATCACCTCTTATGGAGGCTGTGAAGAGATATTTTTGTTTGAAGTTATAAGTCAATCTGGAAAATACAGAAGTCAAGGCCCATTCTTCCACTCCGGAAAAGGTACCCCCTCTGTTAATGTTAAGAGCTCCCTGAATTGTCGGTAGTCTGTCATCGGCATACGTATCAGCCTGAATTCTGGTACGATCACTTCTGAAATGCTGATTTGAAAATCCACCCAACAATTCAAAGTTGTGATCTTTGATACTTTTTTGCCAGGTAACGGTATTTTCATTTAGCCAAGAAAAATCTTTGAAATTTTCTCTGATCGAAACAGCCACGGTAGGCAAGGCAACGTTGATTGAAGAAGTAGCTGTGGAGGGATTGAAGAATAGAAAATTGGAGTTTCTTGCCTCAACATTAAAAGTAGACTTAAAAGTCAATCCTTTAATCGGCTGGTATTGAACGAATGCATTGGAAAGCACGCTCATAGTTTTTGTATCATTTGTCAATTCTTCAGCAGACCTTACCCAGTTAGGATAAGCGAAGATATTACCTGTATTTGCCGGGAATCTGTTAAAAGAAGTCAGCGATCCATCTGCCTTGTAAATAGGCATGATTGGCCAAGTATGGAGGGCATTGAACAAGATACCGGTTCCTCTGTCTCCGTCTGTTCTTGGCACATTATCAATAATGTATTGTGGTGCAAGATTTACTCCGATTTTCACTTTGTCCGATACCAGATAATCAGTATTCATTCTCAAAGAAAATCTTTGATAATCCGTATTTAGGACCACACCTTGTTGGTCAAATACACCCAAAATAACAGCTGTATTTACTCTTTCCTTATTGGAAGTCAGGGTAAGATTGTAGCTGGAGATTGGTGCAGTTTGCAACAATGCATCGTACCAGTCATTATTAGTACTGTCGCGATAGGCGGTTGGATTTTTAAAAATATCCGGAACCGGCTGGCCTGCAGCTGTGTAATATTCATTTTTAAATACAGCAAATTCCTCGTTATTCATCATTTCCAATCTTCCCGCCTGAGGTACTTCCTGGAAACCAGTAAACATGTTTAATGATACGTTGGTCTGTCCAGTTTTGCCTTTTTTGGTTGTGATGATAACAACACCGTTTGCAGCTCTTGAACCATACAAAGCAGTGGAAGCAGCATCTTTCAAAACAGTAATTTCCTCGATTTCATCGGGGTTGATTGCGTTAATATCGCCTGTGATAGGGAAACCATCCACTACGTACAAGGGATTACTTCCTCCTGATACAGAGAGTTGACCTCTGATTCTTACGTTCATTCCTTTTCCCGGCTGACCAGTAGTCTGATTGATTTGCACACCGGCCAATTTACCCTGAAGTTTTTGGGCCACTGATGAAACCGGCATATCAGCAAGTTCTTTGGAACCTACAGTCTGCACAGCACCGGTTAACTCCTTTTTGATCTGGCTACCGTATCCTACTACAATTACTTCCGAGAGATCAGAAGTAGAGTAAGCGAGGGAGACGGACAAATCTCCCTGATTTGCCTGAACAAGAATCTCTTTCGAGTTAAAACCAACAAAACTTACAACCAGCGTTTCACCAACAGCTGCTTCCATAGAGAAGTTGCCGTCAATATCTGAAATTGTACCTCGTTGAGTGCCTTTAACTAATACTAAGGCACCTGGAACAGGTTCGTTATCTCCTTCGGAGATCACCTTTCCCTTGACATTGAATGTTTGTGCCTGGGCCATAAAACTCAGGCAAAACATGAACAGTAAAAATCCCATGAACCGGATCTTGACTTTAGTTTGATAATTGTTTTTCATGTTATTGGGTTTAATGAATTGAATAAAACTGAACTCAATTAAATTATATCAAAAGCTATTTCCATCCTGCACAATCCTGTACTCCTTTGATAAATTTTATTCAAGAATAATTATTTGAAATTAGGTGATTCCTAAGGAGTCTTTTTTTGAAAAAAGTGATTTTTAACTATATATTTAAATCAATCTTGTCCATTTGCCATTAAAAACACAGGACACTACAGGACATAACTGCTAGCATATCATGAGTAATTTCAATTCCTTTCGTTTCTTACCCCCTTGTTACATAATTTGAATTCTTACAAATTATTTAATGAATCGAAACCGCCACTCTCAGTCTACATTTACCCATTATTAAAATCTCACCAGCAATGTCCCAAAGAATCCTGCTTAAAATCCTACTTCTTTTTTCTATTGGAATTCTTACTTTCCAATGCACCCAACGCGAGGCACTACCTCTTAAAAAGAATGCAAGTATCACTCTTATCGGAAATAACCTTGGCTCAAGAATGATGAGTTACGGCCATTTCGAAACTGAAATGCACTTGCGCTATCCGGATAGTACTCTTTTCATCCGAAATCTATCCGATCCGGGGGACACTCCCGGTTTCCGTCCAAGATCCGGCACGAATGATCCCTGGGCATTTCCGGGGGCGGAAGAATTTCAAACTGAAAACGCATCTCCGTCCGGAAGTCAGGGATTTTTGGAGAAGCCTGACGAATGGCTGACACGACTGAAAGCAGACGTCGTGATTGGTTTCTTTGGCTACAATGAATCATTCCAAGGTCCGGAAGGTCTTGAAAACTACAAAGCTGAATTAGAGGCTTTCATCCGACATTCAAAAAGCCAGAAATACAATGGTGTCACCCCACCTCACCTTGCCTTGGTTTCCCCTATCGCTTTCGAAGATCGATCCGCAGAAATAGACGTGCCAAATGGTGTAAAAGAAAATGAAAACATCTCCTTATATACTGAGGCGATGCGAGAGGTGGCAAAGAAGAACGAAGTCTTGTTTGTCGATGCCTATGCACCATCCAGGAATTGGTATGATCAGACCACAGAACCTTTGACTATCGATGGCTCGCAACTGAATGATTTGGGCTACCAAAAGCTAGCTAAACTGCTTGCTGACGAGCTTTTTGGGAAAGCAGATTTGGAAGCAGAAGCGAACAAGGACCTGGTACACGAGGCCGTCATGGAAAAGAACTGGCTATGGACGAATGATTATAAAATCCCGAATGGGGTTCACGTCTTTGGAAGGAGATATGATCCTTTTGGCCCGGATAACTATCCGTTTGAGCTGGAAAAAATCCGTCAAATGACTGCAATTCGAGATACTGCCATCTGGATGGCTACAAAAGGTGAAAAGAAAGACCTGGCAGAGGCAGATGCTAAGACGGTTCAACTTCCGGAAGTGAAAACCAATTATAACCCGGATAATAACGGCAGCCTGGAATACAAATACGGAGAAGATGCTTTAAAAACGATCAAAGTGCCTGAAGGCTACAAAATCGACCTTTTTGCTTCAGAGAAAGAATTCCCCGATCTGGCAAATCCTGTTCAGCTTTCATTTGATAATGAAGGCAGACTTTGGGTTGCCACCATGCCAAGCTATCCGCATTATAAGCCGGGTGATCAACGACCAAAGGATAAATTGATCATTCTGGAAGACACTGACAATGATGGAAAAGCTGACAAGCAAACCACCTTCGCAGATGATCTGCATATTCCGGTAGGGTTCGAACTTGCACCTGAAGGTGTTTATGTTTCGCAGGGAAACAACCTGGTACTTTTGATTGATGACAATGGAGATGATAAAGCAGATCGAAAAGAAATCCTGCTGAGCGGTTTTGATGACCATGACACGCACCATGCGATTTCGGCTTTCACCACGGATGAATCCGGAGCAATTCACATGGCCGAGGGCGTTTTCCTCCATACGAATGTGGAAACTTCCTACGGTCCTGTACGAGCTACCAATGGCGGCTTTTACCGGTACGAACCTAAAAGACATAAGCTGGAGCGGGTCAATCAGGTCAGCATTCCAAATCCGTGGGGCATTGCTTTCGATGCCTGGGGCCAAAACTTCTATGCAGAAACCTCCGGACCAAATGTAAACTGGATGCTTCCTGGATCAGTTTTGCCTCGTTACGGAAATTCCAATTTCAAAGGTCCAAACTTGATTGAAAAAGATCATATGGTTCGTCCGACTTCCGGATTGGAATTCATTTCCAGCCGTCACTTCCCGGATGATGTTCAGGGTGATATGATCATCAACAATACAATTGGATTCCTTGGAACCAAGCAGCATCAGATGATTGAAGATACCGTTGGTTTCATTACCAAATGGAAACAGGATTTGGTGATTTCCTCAGATCGTAATTTCCGCCCTGTAGACATGGAAATCGCGCCCGACGGTTCACTTTACATCGTGGATTGGCACAATATCCTGATCGGTCATATGCAGCATAATGCCCGAGATCCGCTCAGAGATCACGTCCACGGAAGAATTTACCGTGTGACTTATCCTTCGAGACCTTTGGTAACTCCTGCAAAAGTGGCCGGAGCTACCATTCCTGAATTGCTGGAAAACCTGAAACTTCCTGAATACCGAACCCGCTACAGAACCCGTAGAGAACTACGCGGAAAGGACAAAGAGGAAGTTTTTGCAGCAGTGCAAAACTGGACAAAATCCCTCGATAAAAACGATTCAAACTACGAGCACAACTTGCTTGAAGGCCTTTGGGTAACCTGGGGCATCAACAAAGTAGATCAGGATCTGCTGAAGCAACTGCTCAAATCCAAGGATTACAGAGTAAGAGCTGCAGCAACCCGCGTGGTGAGATATACCGGGCATCAGGTCAAAGATCAGGCAGAACTCCTGATGGCGTCTGCCAAAGATCCTCATGGACGAGTCAGAATGGAAGCCATCGCAGCAGCTTCCTGGTTGCCAAGAGAAGTTGGCCTGCCAATCCTGGCAGAAGCTGAAAAGCAGTCGAAAGACAAAACCTGGATTCCGGGAACTCTGGAAACTGCTGTTGCTCACCTAAGCGGAATCTCTGTCACCGAGAAAAAGGAAGAAGATATCAAATCATCCCTCACGGGTTCTGATCGGGAACTCTTCGTCCTCGGAAAAGAAATCTTCTTGCGTGAAGGTTTCTGCAGCACATGCCACCAACCTGATGGAAGAGGGCTTACAGCATCCCAATTCCCTCCTCTTGCAGGCACCCCATGGGTGACGGGCAGTCCCGAAAGATTGATCAAAATCGTACTCAAAGGTTTGATGGGTGAGATTGAAGTGCTGGGCCGTCAATATCCGGGTCAGGTTCCGATGACTCCGTATGAAGGAATGCTTGACGACTCTGAAGTGGCAGCGGTACTTACCTACGTGAGAAATTCCTTCGGAAATCAGGCTTCTCCTATTTCGCCGGATCTGGTGAGAAAGGTTCGTGAAGAAGTAAAAGACAAAGAAGGATTTTATAAACCTGCGGAATTGCTGAAAATGCATCCGATGGAGAAGTGATTTCGGATTTATGATTTATGATTTCGGATGTACCTCGACATTCGATATTCGGTCGCAGTTTTCAGTTTACCGTCATTTCGGACGAAGAGAGAAATCTCATTCCTGTACAAAAATAAGTATTCAGTAGCAGTGACTAATAGCAGTAATCAGTAGCAGTATTAAACTTCCCGATAAGGCTTTCATAAAAGTCTTATCGGGAAGTTAGTTAAACCCAACACCCTATGAACCCGATCAAAACCTGTCTTTTCCTAACCGCTTTCTCTCTTCCGGCCTTTCTTTCCGCTCAGGAAATGAGTGCAAAATTCAGAAAGCAAGTAATTGCCTTCGAAAGTGCTGAATCTGTCGGAGTCATGGACGTGGATAATGACGGAATCCCGGATCTGGTTTCGGGAAGTTATTGGTTCAAGGGACCGGAATACATCGACCGCTTCACCATCGGTCAGGTCAAGCAATACGGGGAATATTTCGAAGATTTCTCCACGATCCCGATGGATGTGAATTCCGACGGAAAAATGGATTACATCACCGGAGGATGGTTTGAAGGAAAATTAATCTGGAAAGAAAATCCCGGAAACAACAAAGAATGGGCTACTCATTTGATCGCCGAAACCGGAAATGTGGAAACAGCGAGAGGCTGGGATCTTGATAGAGACGGGATTTTAGAGATCATTCCCAATACTCCCCGAAAGCCTTTGGCATTTTACAAATGGGTATCCGGCGGAACTTTTGAAAAATATCCTGTCTGGGAAACTCAGGGGCATGGTTTGGGATTTGGCGATATCAATCAGGACGGAAGAGGTGATATAATCATGTCTGATGGCTGGCTGGAAGCTCCTGCCGACCTGAAAACAGGGAAATGGATCCTTCATCCGGACTTCAAACTTGGTGACGCAAGCATCCCGATTTTGGTAGTCGATGTCGACAAAGACGGTTTAAATGACATGATTGTAGGTCAGGGACATGACTTCGGGTTATACTGGATGAAGCAAGTCAAGACCGGAAATCAAATCAGTTTTACCAAACATCCAATTGATCCCTATCAATCCCAATTCCACACCATGGAGTGGGTAGACCTGGATAATGACGGAGAAAATGAATTGATTACAGGCAAGCGATACCGTGCTCACAACGGAAAAGATCCGGGAGGAAAAGACTATGCAGGCCTTTATTTTTTCAAATGGAACGGCTCTTCTTTCACCAAACATGTCATCAGTTATGGCCCTTTGGGTGAAGGAAAAGGAACCGGAATCTATTTTTCTGTTTCAGATCTGAACGCTGATGGAAAAATGGATATCGCAGTGGCCGGGAAAGATGGTTTGGTGGTGTTTTTTCAGATTTGAAATATCGGGAAGTCTGGTGCCGAATGATCGATATTTAAGCTAAGTGAAACCAAAAAGACTGAATAAACCTTAAATTGAATAATGAGTAACCTACAAACCATCAACTCACAATTTCAATTTGATAATACGGTTCTGGAAAAAGCAAAAACTAGGCTTTAGAACGAAATCTTAGTTTGGCTTAGTTAATTGAAAATTTTCTGAAAGCAGCTTTTGTCCACAAACTGAAAAGACAGTCCCATTGCGTTTTAAAAACTCCAGAGTATATCTCATTATGAAAGCATCTCATTCAATCGCCATTTTGACCGGTTTACTCTTAACCGGCTTTTCCGCTTCAGCTCAAAATGGAGAAAAGGTTTACAAAATGTACTGCACAGGCTGTCATGGATCTGACCTAAAAGGAACACCTGCAGGATCTTCTCTTCTTTCTGAAAATTTAAAGTATGGAAATGAAGTTGCCGATATCAGCAATAGCATTAGCAATGGAATTCCCAATACGACCATGATAAAGTGGGCTAATGCATTGCCATCCCACGAAATCGGGGAGCTGACGGAATACATTGCAAGTATGAGAAAAAGCCAGTCTACCGAGAAGAAATCCACGGAACCCCTGACTTTCAGCACCCTAGATTACACGCTGACGGTGGAGAAGATAGTCACTGAAGGGTTGGTTATTCCGTGGGGAATTGAATTTGTAGATGAAACGCGTGCTTTAATCTCCGGAAACAAAGGGGAATTCTATTGGGTGGTCGATGGAAAGCTCGATCCCAAGCGGGTAACCGGAATCCCTTTTATCTACGGAACAGACCTCGTGGGAGGGATGATGGATTTAGCTTTGGATCCCAATTATGCTAAAAATGGCTGGATCTATTTTGCTTATAGCCATAATCCAAAAAACACCGCTGATAAGACTTCACCAGCTATGACCAAATTGGTCCGAGGCAAAATAAAAGATTACCAATGGGTTGATCAGGAGACACTTTTTGAAGCTCCCGATTCGATCTTAGTGAGCGGGGGTACACGATGGGGAAGCCGCCTGCTATTTGACAAAGACGGATACCTTTATTTTACCACCGGTGACATGCAACAAAGCATCGCGGAAGGGATAAATCCTCAGCTACCTACTCGTGCAGAAGGAAAAATATTCAGGATCTATCCGGATGGCAGCATTCCCAAAGACAATCCCTACTATGGACAAGAAGGGAAACTGCAGGGAATCTATGCGGTGGGAACCCGAAATGTCCAGGGATTGGCCCAACATCCGATCACGGGAGAAATCTACTTTACCGATCACGGTCCAAAAGGTGGAGATGAAGTGAACCTGCTAAAAAATGGCGGAAATTATGGATGGCCGGTAATCACTTTTGGAGTGAATTACGATGACAGTCCTATTACCAGTTTGACGGCCAAAGAAGGCATGGAACAACCCTTAACCTATTACGACCCTTCCATTGCGATCTGTGCAGCGGAATTTATCTATGGAAATGTATTTCCAAAATGGACCAATAACCTATTGATCACCGCGCTAAAAGATCAGGAAATCCGAAGATTGGTGGTAGATGGAGACAAAGTTTTGAGCCAGGAAGTCATCATCAAAGGAATAGGCCGAGTGAGGGATGTTAAAATTGGTCCCGACGGGGCATTGTATGTATTGACTAACTCTCCAGACGCATTGCTTCGAGTGACACCACTGAAGTAAAAAGGGGTTTATGTGTACTAGCCAAAAAAAGTCAAACCACCCCATTTTGGGACTTGAACGAAGTTTTTTTGGAACGAAAAAAAGGAGTTGTGGTGACTTGCCCTCCAAATGTTCTTCACTGGAATGGAGCTAGCCCAGATATTTGTATGCATCAACTGTTATTTGTGCCAAACACAGAAAAAGTAATTGTAGAATGGAAACAAGCCGTAACCGATTAAGAATATCTATACTAAAGCAAATCGATGGCTCGAATATTAATCACCAGTTTTTCTGATGGATTGGGAAAATTAGCTGCTGAACTCTCAGGAAAAATGCCGCATCCCAAAGGTGAAATCCGAGTTTCCTATAACCTTAAATCCAACCCAACTATAGAAATACAGCTTCCGGGAGGAATCAGTGCCTGTTTGGTTTTCAAAGGAAAGTCTTATCCCCTGTAAGCCGATACGAATACGATAAGATTGTATTAGGGATGGGAATTCAGTTTATTCTCAAAGAAAAAATGGCGGAATTCCTTCCGCCATTCCTTTTACACATCAAAAATGAAAGGAGCCTTTTTATTGTATTGTTCACTTTCTAGTTGTTCGATCAGAAAGGCAGCCAAAGAAGACGCACTGATTTTATCCCCTTTGCAATCTGTTAAATCAACCTGAAATTCTCTGACTTCATCCGTTTGCTCTATCATGGGAAGTCGAACCAATGTCCAATCTATCCCACTCCCGACAAGCATCTTATACTCTTCTTGCCTGCTGGCGGTGGAGATAGGAAAATTAGCCTTCATCCATTCTGTGGCCAACTGAGTTTTTCCACTCTTTGAATCCCCATCAGCATCCACATTCAAACCGGTTGCCACCACATATCGTCCTATTTGATATTCGCTCATGGTTTGAAGTATCAATTCAGTAGCCTTCGCAAACAAGTCCGGCGAACTTGGCGGTATTCCGAGTCCCAGTGTGCTGATTACAGCAGTACATCCTTCCAGTAATTGAGTAACAGCATTTATGTCTGATATGTCTCCGATTGCTACTTCCATTCCTGAATATTCGAAGGAGATATTTTTGGGATTTCTAACCAGTAGCCTAAACTGCATCCCTTTATTGATCAAACTTTTGACAAGGTATTTCCCGGATTTACCGGTCCCACCGATTATAGCAATTTTTTCTGTTGATTTCATAATGCATCTCTATTTTGGTTTTGAAAGAATTAAAACCTTGGCAAATGTTTGCCGAGGTAAATTGAAGGAATTCCATTCCTTTCAATACAAAAAACTATGTCAGATAGAGAGCTTAATGGGTTAAAGATAGGATAAATTGATTTTCCATAATAAAAGCAGTTAGACAAAAAATTGGCAGCTTATCATCTACGGTCCCTACTCCCATACAAAGAATTGATGCCCCAAACCACAGGATACAATCCCAGTTTGAAACACATAACTAGAAATTCCAACTACTTTGAGCCTTATGTTTCGATCCTTTACCTACCTATTTTTTTTCTTTTATCAATTTCACTTTTCTCCCAACAGCCCGTTCCGGAAAAACCGAGAGTTCTGATCAGCACCGACATCGGAGGCACCGATCCGGACGACAACCAAAGCATGGCTCATTTGCTGATGTACAGCGAGCAATTTGACATCGAAGGACTAGTTTCCTCTCCGTCCTATGGTACCGGAATCACGTCGGAGATTTTTCGCATGATTAAATTGTATGATAAGGACCTTCCCAAACTTCAAAAACACAGTTTCGAATTTCCCAAACCCGATTATCTCCGATCCATCACCAAACAAGGTCGACGCGGAAATGCACCTTACAGCGGGGTTACCAGTGCAACTGAAGGTTCCAATTGGATCATTCGCTGCGCAAAAAAAGAAGATTCCAGACCGCTTTGGGTACTTGTCTGGGGTGGGTTGGAAGATTTGGCTCAGGCACTTCACGATGCTCCGGAAATCCAGGAAAACATCCGCGTGTACTCGATCGGTGGTCCCAACAAAAAATGGAGCGCCAACAGCTATGCCTACATCACGGAGCATTTCCCAAATCTTTGGATGATCGAAGTCAACTCAAGGTACTATGGCTTTTTCTCCAACAATCAACAGCCCGATGTGATCAAGACGACCGACTACTATGAAAAACACATTCAAGTAGCCAGGCATTTGGGGAAGGATTTCAAAAGCTATTATAACGGTGAAATCAAAATGGGCGGTACACCTTCCCTGCTTTACCTGATGGATGGCGATCCCAACAATCCCCTTCGGGAAAGCTGGGGCGGGAGTTTTGAGAAAATCTCCCGCAGTGCCGGGGAGTGTATGATCGAATGACTACCACTGCCCATACCGTTGCATTTTGCGCGGTGATCGAATTCCATTTGGAAGGCCCAAAAATAAATGTTCCTTCAGATTCCGTGGTATTTTGGATGGAAGTTCCGTATGGAAAATCAAAACAAATCTGGCCGGGATACTTCTTGGGAAACGGAAATACGCGCTCAAGTATTCTCCCAAGCAGGCGGAGATTTTGCACTATCACTTTATCTTTGAGATTCCGGGATTTCCAATAGGTAAAGGTGAACTGGTGGTAAGTAATCTCTGGCCATGCAGACCCAACGAAACCGATTACATCTTGGGTCGGAACTGGTCCAGCGACCCACCCGATCCCGAACTGGGTGATGGCAAACTCCCAGGTGGAAAAACACTCCTGAAATGGAGAAACGACATCCTGATGGATTGGGCCAAGCGCTGAGCTTGGCTGAGGGAATGAGGATAAGGTAATTTGAGCAAAAAATGGAACCAAGGGTAGAAACATCAAAAGAGAAGAAACTCATAGGTAAACGACTACCAATGAGTTTATCTGAAAACAAGACAGGCGAACTTTGGAAAAGCTTTATGCCCAGGCGTAAAGAAATAACCAACCACTTGACAAATGATTTTATTTCATTGGCAATTTATAAGCCGACGCATTTTACAGACTTTAAACCTACAAATGACTTTGAAAAATGGGCGGCAGTTGAAGTGACTGACTTTGGACATGTACCGGACAAGATGGAAACGTTCGCACTGACGGCCGGTCTTTACGCTGTTTTCAATTATAAAGGCTCAAGCACTGACCATAATATCTTTCAGAATATTTTTGGAGTTTGGCTTCCAAATTCGGTTTACCTCTTGGACGACAGGCCACATTTTGAAATATTAGGGGAAAAATACAACAATGCAGACCCAGATTCGGAAGAAGAAATATGGATACCAATACGGACGAAATAGGAACGCCATCCATAAGCAAAAACTATATGTCAATTGCAGGTTTCGAGGTTTACGAGCTTAGATTTTTCGAACCGGCTTTTGTGATCACGACTGTACAATAAGTAATTTCAAACAAAATCAACGATGGTAAATAAAGACCTTTCAGAATTCACAGATCAAGAATTACGAGATGAATCAAAAAAGTTAAAATCATTTTCCTTTGTCAATGCTTTGTATCCATCCGACCAAGTGCATCTTGATGTGCTCCGATTAATCGGGTAAAGTTGCGGGATGAAAAAGACAAGTA
>VFKK01000318.1 GCA_009885605.1 Cyclobacteriaceae bacterium
GATAAGACTTACGTGATCAATGAAGATCTTAAAGAATGGAATTCTATTTTCCCTGACTTAGAAAAAAAGGCTTTTTGGCGACAACTAAGGTGACAAGCACCAATTCTTAGAAAAAAAATTGAACTCAAATATCTTAAACATTCTATTATGAAAAAGCAGTTATTCCTTCTCGTTATAACTTTACTATTTACTTTCCAGGTCTCTTCTCAAGTGAAGTCTACTCTCTTTTTTAACAAAAAAGGATGGCAGGCCTGGGTAACTACTCTCGATGGTTCCAAATCTGATCGAGGTTTTTTTTGGAAGATCGACAGTGATTCTGTCTATCTCGCCCTGTCAGATGCTAAAAAAGTAAAATCAATGTCTCAGATTTTTCAGGTAAAAGGATATTCAATTCAAAACATTGAATCTATTGAATTGAAAAAAGTAAAGGCTGGTAAAAAAGGAATGGTTCTCGGCATGGTACTAGGATATTTTACCGGCCTTGCAATTTCTTTGTCTACAGGTGAAACCACCAATTATAATTCCTGGTTTGGCTCTGGCTCAAAAACGACTTATGATATTGAGCCTATTGTAGGAGCAATGACCGGCGCTGTAGCGGGTGGTGCAATCGGGGCCTTGATTGGCGCAAACAGCTCAAAAAAATTTAAGATTTTAGGAAGTATTGAAAATTTTAATAAATCCATTCCGGAATTGGACAAACGTGCTTTTTGGAACCGGGTAAAAAAGCGGTAGTGCCAATGTAGATTTCATTTAAAGTAAACTGATGTAAACGTCAGCGATTCATATGGAAACATCTTTTAGAGGGGAAAATTGTAAAATCTAAAAGCGATCCACCTTTATGACTTTTCATTTTCAATTAAAAAGCCGGAAGTGCTATCACTTCCGGCTTACAAAAATCTTATAGATTTTTTGACTTAAAATTCAAATTCGCAGCTCATATCTTCTGAACCGATCGGAGCGCCATCCGGCACCTTAAGTGTTTCCTGTGCTGTCAATTCCATTGGCAGGTCAAGGAATGCTTCGATTTTTTCAGCCAGGTATTTTGAATGACTTGCCAATAAGGAATTGGCAGCTCCTCTTGCGACCAATCCTCCGCTTCCCGCAGGTCCGGATCCGTCTTTCAACTTATCTAGATGGTTTCGGGTGATCGCCCTCACCGAATTGGAAACATCTGCATTTTTGGATAAGGCAATCAAATGATCCACCAATTTGGCTTCGGTCATCAATTTAATTTCTGCTTTGAGACCTGTCGGAACTGTGCTTGAAAATACCTGCGTGCTGATTTGGTTGAGCATCGTTTCAAAGCTCGGAAGTGAATTATCCTGAAGGTTTTGCAAGTAAATTCTATTCGCTCTGCCTCCCTCAAACATAAAGCTGAATGCTAAATCAACCACACTTTCCGCAGGTGCAATAGGATCAAAGGTCGGTCCTGTTCTTGGCACAAAAGTCTCTCGGGTTCTTCCATATCCGAATGGACGAGGAGGAATCAAAGCCAAAATATGAGCAGGGACTTCCAATTGATTGGGAGCAATTGTGAAAAGTAGCGCATTCACGGCATCCAGTTGGGCTTTTGCAGGAATCCAGGAATGGACGGGCTGATTATCGCCTTTCACTTTGTAAGAATAATCCAGACCTCCGATCAACTTGCTCGTAGCTTCTACCTGATAGCGATGCATTAGGAATAGCGGAACCAAAACTTCTTCCAGCATTGCCTCCGGCTGACCTTCGCGAATTGCATTCAAGCCAAACGTTTTAAGCCTGTTTTCTCTGAGCTTAAGCATTCGCATCAATTCATCAGGAGCCGACGCCCCATTGTCCCAAAGGTGGGAGCGGGGATGCGCGCCACTAGGATCGCGTGAGTCAGAATCTGTGATGAATTCATGACCTGCGGAATACGTGTCTTCCAGCAATTTCTTCAAAAACTCCTCTTCGTTAACTCCTGCTGCAGGAATCTCATATCCGTATCGGATGGCCCATTTGTCCCACTCACCGATTTTATCATCGTATGCAGTGCTCAGGTCCAGCTCGCCATTTCCATTTTCAGAAATGACCGGATACGGATAATCCATCACCGAAGAACGGGCGTTGGCTGAAGTAGCGTAGCTATGAGCCAAACCGATTGTGTGACCGATCTCATGTGCAGATAGTTGTTCCAGTCTAGCGATAGCCATTTCCAGCATTTTTGGATCGGCAGGTTTTCCTTCTTCGAAAGGCTGCAAAAGTCCCTGTGCAATCAGGTAATCCTGTCTCACTCTTTGAGAACCGAGAGAAACATGGCCTTTCATGATTTCACCTGTTCGGGGATCGCGAACGCTCGCTCCATAAGACCAGCCCCGAGTGGATCGGTGAACCCATTGAATCACGTTATATCTCACATCCATCAAGTCCATTCCTTCAGGAGCAAGTTCCACACGGAACGCATCCTTAAATCCCGCGGCCTCGTAAGCATGATTCCACCAGTTACCACCCGCTATCAGAGCTGAAGCAACCGGCTCAGGAGTTCCCCGATCCAGGTAATAAACAATCGGCTCCACTGCTTCAGAAACGGCTGCAGTCGGATCTTTTTTCTCCAATCTATGTCTTGCGATAAAGCGCTTTACGATCGGTTCTGAGATCGGAGTGGTAAAATCCATGTAGGAAATACTTCCATAACCTGCTCTTGGGTCAAAAACTCTTGGCTTATAGTTGTTGTCGGGGAGTTCGATAAATGAATGTCTCTGACGGACAGTCACAGCGTCCGGCGTAGGAGTTACTGACCGAAGGTTTGCTCCGATGGCCTGACCTGTGAGCGTGATGGTTGCCTCTACTTCCGTATTTTTTGGGAAGTTTTTGATCATGGGATAATACAAGGCTGAGCGACTTAAGTCAGTTTTGAAAGTTCCCTGACGACTTCGGGCAAGGGTTTCGCTTACGCCGTGTGCATCCTGCATGTAGAAGTTGGTCGCGTCCACGATCAGCTTACCTCCATTATTCTGAGCGATTTCAAATCCCCAAAGTACGGATTCTGCAAAAGCATCTTTGATGGATTGCACTTCGGCGGGATTGTCGGAGTAAGCACGGAAGTCCAGGTTTTTGTGGACCAGGAGTAATTTATTTCCCGTCTTGCGAAACTCGACAATCCTTGTTTCGCCAAGTTGTCCCCGATCAAGGCCGATGTCATTGGAGCCGATTCCGGCAGTGAGGGAGTTGACGTAAAGAAACTCGCTGTCGAGTTTGTCTATTTCCAGGTAGATTTTGCCTTTTTCCTCATCGAGGTAAAACGGGATAAAGCCTTCTTTCTTGGTCATCTTGGTCAGATCGAGTGCCTGAGCAAGTGAGATAGAGACAGAAAAAAGAAAAATAACAGCAGTGTGTAGGATTCTGATCATGCATCGATGGTTTGTCGGTAAATTATCAAAAAACCAGTTCAGAATTACACCATTGATGGAATATTACCGATGCAGCATATATCGGAGGAGAAGGGTTGTTTCGGTTTGTTGCGGTCCTTCGATGGTTTGGAGGCCGGAACTGATCGTTTCCCGATCGGTATAACTGGTGCGTGCAAATCGAATGTAGCTGGTAAGTCTTGGACTGAAGTCGTACTGTCCAATCAGGTAATATCGTAAACCTTTGCCTGAAAAAGCCGGAATAGAGAACGTCCAGAGTACATTGTTTTCGAAGGCATACAATCTGTTATCATAATTTTCGGCATCAAAAAGTGCGATTCTAGAAGTGATTCTCCATCGGTGTTGCCCATATTGTACATCTTGGAGGATCATAAAACCTTTCGATTTTTCAGCATTAAAATCTACCCGACTGAATAAAATCCTGGATCTGAGAAATAAGGATTTTGAAACCTGATATTCAAGACTAAGCAATCCATTGATTTTTGTAAGGGGCAGTACCCGATAAGTAAGGCTCGGCTCACCGCTGTCAGGGATATTCCGATCTTTCTTTTCTTCTCGGATTTGGATGAATGCAGACAAATTTCTGGATGGCCGGTAGGTGATTCTGGCGATCCATTCTGAGCCTGCTGAAGGGGCATAGATCCTGTACTTTAGCCATGGAAATTTAAAGTAATCGTAGTATCCATTAATTTTCCAACGGGTGGAAGGACGGAGTTCGATTCCCATGTAAATTCCCTGTTCATTATTAGGGCTTGTGCTTTCGGCAAATCCATTTGAGAAAAAGCTGTGAAAATCCCGATCGTATTTTCTCCAAAGCAAAGAAAAATCAACCTGCTTGCTCAGACTGCTTACAAAACCAAGTACTGTTCCTTTTCCCCCGGACTGAGAAATGGCCGACTCTCCAAACAGGTAAAAATTCTTCCAGTTATAATTGAAGTACAAACTTCCAACGGAATTGCTCTGCCCGGCAAATTCGAATTGATTGTAAACCTGTGAATCCCGAATCCAGGGTTGATTGAAGCGGGTGAAAAGGATATTCGTCCCCGCCTGAAACTTTCCGGAAGGGTGGGAATACTGGGTATTCCCCCCAAAACTCAATTCCCGAATCCGGCTTTTCGTCAAAAGCTCACTTTGAGTTCGGTGAAGTCCACTTTGATTGAAAGAGCTAATAATGTTTTGTTCATTTCCTACGGAATCGAGTTCCGATTGACTCCTGCCATCTCTTGGTGCAAAAGATGAAATCATGCTGATTTGCCAATTTTTTAACTGATAAGTTGCACCGACTCCGCGAAAAAAGCCAAATTCCAAAGCCGCGGTATAAGGTAAAATACCAACGCTACTCCGTCTGATTGTGGGGACGGTTTCGGCACCTTTCCCCAAGGTATAGCCTGCTCCAAAAACTAATCCCTGACCAAAGGAAGCCTGAAAATCACCCAGACTTATGACTTTCCATTTCCCTATAAAGTAACGGGTGAAGTGAAAGGAAAAGAAATTGAAACCATATCGGGCAGTAGTGCTGTCCCAGGTAAATTGCTCACCCGGATCTTTGTCGAGTGTAATTCCCATGCTGAAATCTCTGGAATGCTGAATTCTAAATCGCAGGTAGAATTCATTTGGATCACCCAGATACCGGGAACTTATTGCGCCTGAACTGCTGGTATCCGGTTCTGTAAACCCTCTGCGCGTTTCCCATATTCTCCGATGACGGAATAAAAGGTAGGCTTGCTCTTCATTTTTGAGTCGGGAGAGGAAGTCCTTTGATCTGTTAATGGATTCTCCCAACGTGACAAATGGAAGAATTCGGTCGATAGTTAGTAAATCAAAGCCCGGGACAGCTTGCAATTCATAAAGTGAAATCAGCGGCCCGAATTTGTTTCGATGGTTGATCAGATTGCTTATCTGTCCGGGATTGAGAAGATAAGTTGCTTGGAGAACTTCCGCATCGGATCGATTGATATCAATCGGATTAAGGTAAAGTTGGAAAAGCACCTCGTAAATTGATTCGTAATCCAGGTCTTCCTCCGGAACAGGGAAAAGTCTTTCTACGAAAGTTTCCGGATCAATTTCAGGTCTGGGAGGAACTTGCCCAAAACTTCGGTTTGGGAAAATCAGAATAAAAATCAGCAGGGAGAATTGAGTCAGTCTTTTTCCCATCGCATACCAAAACTGACGTGATTGGTACTTCCAAGGGCTGAATTTTGACCAAAGCCATAATCAATCTGAAATCTACCCGGCTTTAAACCAAAACCAAAAAATACCCGTCCAGGATTTGTATTTGCTCCTGCTCTCAGCCAAAGCCATTCTCGAATTCCATATTCCAGACCCGCTTTAACCGTAGGATCTATTTCAATATCCTTCTCAGCTTCCAAGTAAATGCTAAGTTGGGAAGCCGGCCAATAAGTGATTCCCATTTGAATAGCTGTGGGTAGTCTTTCTTCAGAGTTTTTGCTGATTTTACCCCGATTGATATTCGAAATGTGAGCTCCCAGGAAAAATTGAGGACTCAACTCCGCAACTCCCCCCAGACTTAAAAGAAGCGCATTGCCAGTTCCGAATCCCTCGATTTGGGTTTGAAACCATTCGGCCTTCATTCCCATGCTTACGATTCCGAGCTGATTACTAAATCCAACTCCCAGAGATTGCTGATTGAAAAGGCTTCCTCCAAATCTGGAAACTCCAAAACCGATTGTTCCAAAATTATTTTTCAAGGCACCTACCAGATCAAACGTGCTCAGTTCATTCAAACCAAATCGATGATCATATCCCACGGCCAGTTCGGACTCAGCAATCCTGTCCAGAGAACCGATGTTGTTGAAAAAAGCCCAGGAGTCAGAAAGGTTGACACGGAGATTTCCCAAAGATTGGCTTCTGGCTCCATGGGGTTGGGTCAGAGGATCTGTTTGGGCTTTCAGAGACAAAAAAACCAAAAACAGGAAGCAGAAAAAAACTGAGTGCTTCATCTATTCGGAAAAAAACGAATAGTAATTTAGTTAAATAATTA
>VFKK01000194.1 GCA_009885605.1 Cyclobacteriaceae bacterium
CCCAAACTCTCGATTTGAGCCGGGAGCGATTTGACCTTCTTGAAGGAAATGCTTCGCAGTTTTTGCCCACTCTTGGTACCGTTCCCAGATCCTGGTTAAAAGAAAGAGGGTATCCCGAGGCCGATTTGGAAACAAAATGGGGACTTATGCTGGATTTGTTAGACATTCTGGATACGCCTCTTTATTCCTTGACAGAAAAATCCGGAGATGTCATTCTGAGCCTTTTGCCGGAGGAAAATGTCAAAAGCAGTTTTTCCAATCCGATTCAAGCCGTAAATGAGTTATTCTATCAGGCTTTGGTCAAAGGGAATTTTGAAAAAGAGAAAAACTCTCTCCTCAAAAAATATCAGGATCAACTTAGGAAGCACCAATCCTACATATCAAAATCGTCTCAAAAACTTGAGGAACTTCGAAATATGGCGCCACCTTCTCATCTGGCAGATGTGATCATGGCCAATCTTCATGAGTTCGGGAAAGGAATTTCAGAAAAGGAATTGCTGGATTTTTACACAGGAAAAACGATTAAGGTGAGTCTGAAACCCAACCAAAAACCTCAGGATTTGGCTGAGTCGCTTTACCGAAAAAGCAAAAATCGTCAGCTTGAATGGACTCAATTGGAAAAGACTATTAGCCAAAAAATCGAGCAGGCAGAGAGCCTTAAAAGTAAAATAGAGGAATTGGAACGATCAGAGGATTTTCGAAAACTGAAGACTTTCAAGAAAACCCACAGTGAGGACAAAGTCCTTCAAAAAGAGGCCACTGTGCTTCCTTTTAAAGTTTTTGAAGTTGATGGCTTTCCAATTTGGGTCGGAAAATCTGCAAGTTCAAATGATGAGATGCTTCGGAATTACACCAAAAAAGATGATCTCTGGCTTCACGCCAGGATGGTTCCGGGTTCCCATGTACTGATCAAATTAGGAGCAAACGATTTCCCTCCTACTCCTGTACTCGAGCGGGCAGCGGGTTTGGCTGCCTTCTACTCCAAAAACAAAAATGAAACGCTTGCTCCGGTGATCTACACCCGGGCAAAATACGTGAGAAAAGTGAAAGGATCTGCTCCAGGATCAGTAATAGTTGAGCGCGAACAAGTCCTGATGATTCCTCCTTTGGGACCGGATGAAAAGACAAGCTCCAAATAATCAAATCAGTGAAAACCAAAAGAGGACCGCAATTGTGGTCCTCTTTTGGTTTTCACTTTTTCCACTTAAGATACTACATGCAGCTTAAGCATATTAGTTCTTCCTCTTGATGAAAGTGGCATACTGGCAGTATTGATGATCACCTCACCTGATTTGACAAATCCATCTTTTTTAAGGGTATTTTCGATGTCCTCGAAAGTCGCATCAGTGGATTCTTGTTTGCTGTACAAATAGGCACGAACGCCCCAAACTAAACTCATCTGGGTGATCAGATTTTTATTTCTTGTAAACACAAAAATGTTTGCAGAAGGTCTGTGAGACGCCAATCGGAAACCGGTAAATCCTGACGAGGTAATTCCTACTATCGCTTTTGCTTTCACATTTCGAGAAAGTCTTGCTGCCATCAAAATAAGATTATCGCTTAGGAAATTTTCTTCGTTTTCAGGGATTTTATAGAGATTATGATAGATCTCAGCATTTTCTTCCAGATAACGAATGATGCTGGACATGGCTTTCACTGCATTTACGGGGTATTTACCTGAGGCCGTTTCTGCTGAAAGCATTACCGCATCAGCTCCGTCAAGGACTGCATTTGCGACGTCATTTGTTTCGGCGCGAGTAGGTCGTGGATTTACAATCATGCTTTCCATCATCTGGGTAGCAATGATTACAGGCTTACAGGCGAGTTTACATTTTTCCACAATTCTCTTTTGCCAAAGTGGGACAATTTCCATTGGAACTTCCACTCCCAAATCACCTCGGGCAACCATGATGGCATCCGTAGCCTCGATGATCGAATCAATGTTTTCCAGTGCTTCAGGTTTTTCAATTTTTGCTACGATTTTGCAAACCTTTCCCTCAGCTTCAATTCTTTTTCTTAAATCAATAATATCTTCCGAAGATCTCACAAATGATAACGCGATCCAGTCGACTTCCTGAGATAATCCAAAACTTAAATCCTCAATATCTTTTTCAGTCAGTGAAGGAGCACTCACTTTGGTATTTGGAAGGTTGATTCCTTTTCTGGATTTAAGGATTCCACCGTGAATCACTGTACAATTCACATTCTTACCGTCGGTATCAATTACCACCACTTCAAGGTTTCCATCATCAATCAGAATTCTGTCTCCTGTTATCACGTCGTTTGGAAGATTCTGATATACAGTACTCACCAAGCTGGCATTCCCGATTACCGGGTCATTTGTAATAGTAATGTTATCACCTGGCTTCACCTCAACACCCCCGTTTTCCATTTCTCCAACCCGGATTTTTGGGCCCTGTAGATCCTGAAGAATGCCTAAATTAAGGTTGTCTTCTTCATTAATCCGTCGGATAATATTGATGACTTCTTGGTGAATTTCATGGCTGCCATGGGAAAAATTGAGTCTGAAAACATTAGCTCCTGCAGCAGCAAGACTTTTAATGGTTTCATAATTATTTGAGGCAGGGCCGATTGTTGCTAAAATCTTGGTTTTGTTGAAATAGCTCATTAGATTATTAATAAGTTAACAGGTTTTCTTTGGATTTAAGTTTTGAAATATCCAGCCTCATCACGTTTTGAATGTAGGGATTTTGGGCAAGCTGGTTTGCAAATGTATTAATACTGAGTTGAAAAGTTTGGTCTTGAACTAAAAGGAAATAATCCATCGATTTCAATTCGGGGATCAAATAAGAAACTTGAAGAGATGAATTTAGGGCTTTATTTTTCAGCAGTTGAACAAAACCGTGTGGTAAAGAAAGGAAAAATTGGGAGATTTTCAGCCCGGGAAGGGACAGAAACTCTATTTCCAAATCTTCACTTCTCACCATATTGAGATGCAAATCCCGGTTGATCAACCATGCCATTTTATAGTCTTTAACAGGCGATACAAGCCCCAGAAGCTCGAAATCATAGGTGTGCTCTATTTGTAGTTTGGTCTTCTTCATGAGGGAAGAAAATAATTCAAAACAAAGTTAAAAATTAAAATCTTTTAGGAACAGGGGGCAATTTGCACAAAAATTTACTTGAATCTTTTCTTTGCCAATTAGGTATTAAATATATTTCTTTGCGGAGTGTTATTAACTAAACTGATCACAAAATGTCTGAAATTGCACAGAAAGTAAAAGCCATCATTGTAGATAAACTTGGCGTAGAAGAGTCTGAAGTGACTATGGAAGCAAGCTTCACCAACGACCTTGGTGCCGACTCTCTTGATACAGTAGAATTGATTATGGAATTCGAAAAAGAATTCAATATCTCTATTCCTGATGATCAGGCTGAGCAAATTGGCACGGTAGGACAAGCTGTCACCTATCTTGAGGCTAACGTAAAATAATAATTCCTAAATTCATTCTATGAATTTAAAAAGAGTTGTTGTAACAGGTATTGGTGCCCTCACACCAATAGGTAATACCGCAGAAGAATTCTGGACCGGTCTTACTAATGGCGTGAGTGGTGCTGCACCGATCACCCGGTTCGACGCTACCCTTTTCAAAACACAATTTGCCTGCGAAATCAAGAATCTTGATGTAGAGCAATTTATGGACAGGAAAGAGGCCCGAAAAATGGATCCGTTTACCCAGTATGCCATGATTGCTGTAGATGAGGCAATGGCAGATTCAGGGCTCGATCTTGAAAAAATCAATAAAGCAAGAGCAGGAGTAATCTGGGGATCTGGAATCGGAGGATTAAAAACATTCCAGGACGAGGTCACAGAATTTTCCAGAGGAGACGGAACGCCTAGATTTAACCCTTTCTTCATTCCCAAAATGATCGCTGACATCAGCGCGGGTTTTATTTCAATCAAATACGGTTTTAGAGGTCCAAACTTTGTAACCGTGTCGGCCTGTGCTTCTGCAACAAACGCTCTGATCGATGCATTCAATTACATCCGATTGGGCAAAGCTGATATTTTCATTAGTGGTGGTTCGGAGGCAGCCGTGACAGAAGCCGGTATTGGCGGGTTCAATGCTATGAAAGCGCTATCCCAACGAAATGACTCTCCTTTAACTGCATCGAGACCTTTTGATAAGGACCGGGATGGTTTTGTTCTTGGAGAAGGTGCAGGCGCTTTGATCTTGGAAGAACTTGAGCATGCTATCGCCCGTGGAGCAAAAATCTACGCCGAGCTAGTTGGCGGTGGCATGACAGCGGATGCTTATCATATCACAGCACCTCATCCGGAAGGATTGGGAGCAAGCAGCGTGATGGAAATAACATTGGCAGATGCAGGTCTTAAGC